>JAZNQJ010000042.1:0-8884 GCA_045590115.1 Alistipes sp.
TTTTCTAATTACTCATTTCTAACTGCAAGAGTAATATGAACAACCAATATGGATATATGAGAGTTGCGGCGGCGGTGCCACGTGTACACATCGCCGGTGCCCATCGTAATGCCGAGGGCGCTCTCAAGATTATGCAAGATGCCTTCAAGGAGGGTGTCGAGATTGTTGTAATGCCAGAGCTATCGTTGGTAGGTTACACCTGTGGCGACATGGTGCTGCAGAAGAAGCTTCTTCGTGACTCGGAGCGTGCCTTGGCATGGCTTATGGCCGAGACTGCCGACATTCCAACAATAGGTATCGTAGGTCTACCCGTTGTATATGCTGACCGTCTCTACAACTGCGCCGCAGTATTTGGTCAGGGTGTGCTTTGGGGTATTGTACCCAAGTCATACATACCCAACTATGGCGAGTTCTCGGAGCTTCGCTGGTGGGTATCAGGCTTTGGAATTCGTGATCGTGTGATACGCTTTGCGGGTCAGGAGTGTCCCTTTGGTGCCGACCTTATGTTTGACATACACGACGTGGAGTTTGGCGTAGAGATATGTGAGGATATGTGGGTACCTGTGCCGCCATCATCAATGCAGGCGGTACAGGGTGCTAAGCTACTGTTCAACCTCTCGGCATCGCCTGAGTCGGTATGCAAGCACGACTATCTTATCTCGCTTATCGCCGAGCAGTCGTCACGTACTATGGCAGCATATGTATACGCCTCATCGGGTCATGGCGAGTCATCATCAGACCTTGTCTTTGCGGGTAATGCCGTAATCGCCGAGCTTGGCCGAGTGCTGGGCGTTAGCGAGCGTTTTGTGCGTAACGACCGCATGGTAATTGCCGATATCGATGTTGAGTATATCTCGACACGCCGTACTGCACGTAACACCTTCTACTACCCCGAAGCACCTGAGATGCGTGTGGTAGAGATTGATGTCGATGAGATTTGCTACAAGGGTGACGTACGTCGCCATATCGAGCCTCTATACTTCGTGCCTGAGGATGAGGCAGCACGTGCTATCCACTGTCGTGAGGTATTTGCTATCCAGAGTGCTGGTCTTGCGCAGCGCCTTGAGCATACAGGCTGTAAGACTGCCGTTATCGGCATCTCGGGAGGTCTCGACTCTACATTGGCACTGTTGGCCGTATGCGACACGTTCGACCTCTTGGGTCTCGACCGCAAGGGCATCATTGGTGTTACCATGCCTGGCTTCGGCACTACGGATCGTACCTATCAGAATGCTCTCACTATGGTGCGTGAGCTTGGATGTACGCTTCGTGAGATATCTATTCGTGAGGCGTGTGAGCAGCACTTCAAGGATATCGGCATCAGTGCTGAGGAGCGCTCAGTGGCCTATGAGAATTCGCAGGCACGTGAGCGCACGCAGATACTCATGGACGTTGCCAACATCTGTGGCGGTATGGTTATCGGTACCGGCGATATGAGTGAGCTGGCTCTTGGCTGGGCAACATACAATGGCGACCAGATGTCGATGTATGGCATCAACGCCTCGGTGCCTAAGACACTCGTACGTTACATGGTAGAGTGGTATGCTGAGAATCGTGCCGAGGGTGTGTTGCGTGATGCATTGCGTGATGTTGTGGCAACACCTGTAAGCCCTGAGCTACTTCCTGCAGATGGCAACACTATCGCACAGCGCACCGAAGATATCGTAGGCCCTTACGACCTCCACGACTTCTTCCTCTACTGTGCTTTGCGTCGTAGATATGCACCATCGAAGATTGCTATGTTGGCATCTATCGCCTTTGAGGGTACCTACGATAAGCCTACAATCCTCAAGTGGCTCAAGGTATTCTTCCACCGCTTCTTCACGCAGCAGTTTAAGCGTTCGGCAATGCCTGATGGCCCTAAGGTGGGTGCAGTGGGTCTTTCGCCACGTGGCGACCTTCATATGCCTTCAGATGCACAGGAGCGTGCTTGGCTTGCTGAGGTGGACGAGATTGAGCGTGAGCTTAGCGAGATAGAGTAGTATTTACTAATTTATAGAACATACCTTAAATAGATATGAAAAGAGTAATACTTATTGTCGTGGCGTTGTTTGCACTTTATGCCAATGTCTCAGCGCAGAGTCTTAAGGATATGCTCAAGCAGAGTGCAACCGAACTGCTGGATCAGGCAACCGGAGGCAAGGCTACGGAGCTGCTCATGGTGGGAACATGGAACTACGATGCCCCAGCAATGAGACTTGAGGGTGAGAACGAGCTTGCAAACTTTGCAGGCAATGCACTCACGTCATCGCTCACATCAAAACTACAGAAGGCTTATGATGTGGTGGGAATCAAGCAGGGTAGCTGCACATTTACCTTTAAGGAGGACAACACCTTTACTGCACTTCTTGGCAATCGTACACTATCGGGTACATATAACTACGATGCAGCGACCCACGCTGTAGAGCTTAACTTCTCAACACTCATTAAGCTCGGTGCGATGAAGGGTTACGTATATCTCGAGGGTGAGACCCTCAAGATGGTGTTTGATTGTCCACGCCTTATCTCGTTTGTTAAGAACTTGGGTGCTAAGGTATCGTTGCTCAACGGTATCACAGCAATGCTTGATAACTACGATAACGTAATGCTCGGTTTTGGATTTAAAAAGTAGAATATATGCGCCGTATAACAACACTTATCTCCCTCTGCCTCGCTCTTGTGGCTATGCCCATGAGTGCTTCGGCACAATTTGATCTATCAAAACTATTTGGTGGCTCTAAGACTACTACCACTACGACCACAGCAGATCCATATAAGAAACTCGCTGAGTCAGCCCCTGCGGCATCGGCTCTTGAGGGTGTGTGGAGCTACGACTCGGCATCGTTCTCGTATGTGGGTAACAACCCTTTGGCGCAGATGGCTGTAGCGCAGCTCGACCCTGTGCTAGCCGACGTGCTTAGACAGATGGGCGTAACCAAAGGCTCGGCACAGCTACAACTCAAAGGTGGTAAAGGAACAATTACACATGGCAAGCAGTCGCTCGGTGGCGAGTATCGCTATACACGCTCTACGGCAGGTGTAGTGGCTTCGACAACCATTGATGGTAAGAAGATTAGCGCCTCGGGATATATTAAGTGTAGTGCAGGTAAGCTCACCGTTATGCTCGACGTTAAGCAGATGATTACGGCCATTAAGACCGTATTCCCCGAGTATGCAAAGGATCAAAACCTTATCCTTGTGGAGACACTTCTTCGTGATATTGGCGACGTGTATGTCGTAGGCCGATTTATGAAGTAGATTTATACCATATATTATAATAAAGCGGAAGAATAACTCTTCCGCTTTTATTATATAATGCCCGCTCTATGCCTCACTATTGCTTATCATCCACTCTGCCCACGATAGATCTTCAGGGGTAGTGAGCTTTATGTTGCTTCGCTCGCCCTCGACAAGCGATATTGTGTGGCCTAAAGCCTCGACAACCGAAGCGTCATCAGTAAACGCTGGGTCGTACTTCTGCTCATAGGCCTGGCGTAGTAGCTCGGCGCTGAATATTTGTGGTGTCTGCACTATGCGTAGTTCACTGCGAGGGACAATCTCTGAGCCTCGGGCGGTAACCCTACGGTAGGAGTCAGCAACCTCCACAACGGGGATTGTGGCGCCATGCTGCTCGGCATCGAGTAGTGTGCGTATGATAAGCTTGCGACTAACCAAGGCACGCACGCCGTCGTGTACTGCAACCCACTCGACATCTGAGCTTAGAGCCTCAAGACCGCATTTTACTGAGTGGAAACGCTCGTTACCTCCCGCAACACAACGGTGTACTGCCACGTCAAAGCGTGCTGCGAGGTTGCGCCACAGCTCGATATGCTCTTTGGGTAGTACCACAACTATCTCGGCACCTGGCATAGCCTCGGCAAAGGTGTTTATGGTGCGGGCAACGACAGGCTCGCCACCCAATATTAGAAACTGCTTGGGTAGTGCGCTCTGCATCCTGCGTCCTGATCCTCCTGCAACGATTATCACTCCTCGTTTTGCCATATCAGCTTTTTACCGAATCCAAGTTTGTTGTCCGTAAGTTTTAGCATATCAGGGCGCACCATCCACAGTGTGAGTGGTGCTACGGCGGTATAGGGGAAGCGCTGGATGTAGATGCGTTTAGCCTCCTCGTCGCCACGCTCGGCAATGCCCGTAACCTGCAGACCCTCGATGATACCCACAAGGCGTGTCTCGCGCACTATGCTGAGTGCTACCTTGGGGTTAGAAACAAGTTCACCTCCATGACGTGTTGCCACGTCGGAGGTGAATATAAACAGGTTACGCTCTGTGTCGTAGGCGTAGAAGCAGTTTGCTACATATGGCTGTGTGTCAGCGGTGTTTAGTGTCGCCAATGTCAACACATGGTGCTTACGTATAAATCCTGCTATGCGCTTATCAACCATCATGCGTAGTATCTCTATTGCTTAGCTGTTGTTGTCTGCTCGGCCTTTGGTGCTACAGCGGTGCTGTCTGCTGCGGGCTTCTGCTCTGCGGGCTTTGCTGCAGGCTTACGGCGGTACAACTCATCCTCAGTTACGCGGTCGCCCTCAGGTGCTGTGCCCTCAAGCTCCGAGATGATACGGTCACGAATAAGCTCGAAGTCGGCACGATACTTCTTGTTCATAGGCTCCTGTGGCTGCTGAGTAACCTTGAGAGGGTCGATAGGAGTACCATTCTGCCAAATACGGTAGTCGAGGTGTGGACCTGTAGAGGTACCTGTAGAACCCACATAACCGATTGTCTGTCCCTGAGTTACCTTAGCACCAACCTTGATGCCCTTGGCAAAGCTCTTAAGGTGGAGATAGCCTGTCTGAAGGCCTCCGGCATGCTTGATGTAGATGGTGTTACCACCGCCACCGCCCCAGCCGGCCTTGATTACGGTACCATCAGCTACGGTGTGTACAGGAGTACCCATAGGCGCAGCATAGTCGACACCGAGGTGAGGACGGTAGACACGATATACGGGGTGCAGACGCTTGTGTGTAAACTTTGAGCTGATGCGTGTATACTTCAATGGTGCCTGCAACATCTGCTTCTTCATCGATGTGCCATCATAGTCCCAATATGTCAAGCGACCATTCTCATCGGCATAGGGGATGGCATATATTGTCTTCTTGCCCTTCTTGAAGAATGCACCATAGATGCGGCCAATGCCTACTGATACTGAGTCGTTGGTGAACTTCTCATCGTAGACTACGCCGAAGCTATCGCCCTCCTGAACGCCGAAGAAGTCGACGCTCCACTTAAATATGTCCTCGACCTCATCAGCAAGGGCATAAGGCATGTTTTGTGCCATGATAGCACCCCATAGCGATGACTTTATCTCGGCACGTGCGCACTGACGCTTGATGATAATTGGCAGTGAGTCACGAGTGACATGTACCGAGTCCCCGATGAATGCCATGGTAGCATACTTGGTCTTAGAGATAGGGTATACCACATAGTCGAGTACATCACGCTCGCCAAGAGAGTCAGATATAGTGCGGATAAATGTGGTGTACTTAGCGTCGGCCTGAATCTTATTGAGTGGGAATACGTTCTCAGCCTTCTTGCTTAGGCGGTCGACCTTACCTGCAGAGATACCATAGCGGCTGAGGATGCCACCTACGGTCTCGCCTGAGCGAATGGTATTCTCGGTTACAGTATAGTTTGTGATGTCGATACCGTAGAGATATTCAGGCTCGACAACCTCTAAAGAGTCAACATACTCAAAGCCGTCGAAATCGCCAAACTCACCTTCATCACCTCCGTTTTCGGACGAGTTGCCGCCACAAGCTACGCAGAGCATTGCAAGCATAGCTGCAGAATATAGAAAGAGTCTCTTCATGATTGGCAAAGTTAATAAAATTTTAGCAACTCTGCCAATAAGTTGGCCATAAAAGTCTTTTAAATCTAAAAAATATGGCATACTCTTGCATTTATTCGGGAAAAATTGTATCTTTGACCAAATTGAATAATTGTGTTCGCACGTAACTAATTGCTGATGAAGGTACTCTTAACCATATTCTCTTGGTTTTATAAGCTGTGGATCTCTACACGCCACCGCTTATACAATTGGGGTATACTCAAGAGTTATGCCTTCGATGTTCCTGTGGTGTGTGGTGGCAACATCACCGTAGGAGGTACGGGTAAAACACCGATGACCGAGATGCTCATATCGCAGCTCTCGGATAGCTACACAATAGCTATGCTATCTCGTGGCTATGGCCGACGTACCAAGGGCTACCACGAGGTGGAGACTACAGACAAGTATCTCGACGTGGGCGATGAGCCTCTGCAGGTGAAGCTCAAGTATCCTAATACTGTTGTTGTGGTGTGCGAGGATAGGGTAGCTGCAATACGTCGCATTCAAAAGGAGCATCCTGAGGTAACGCTTATCATTATGGATGATGGCTTCCAGCATCGTAGGGTGCGTGCTAAGGTGAATATCGTGGTTCTCGATGCAACACGCCCCCATACCGAGGATCACTTGCTACCACGTGGTCGTCTGCGTGATCTGCCAAGTCGACTATCCGCTGCTGATTTCTTCATCGTGTCGAAGTGTCCTGAGGGGCTATCTGCGTTGGATCGTAACCTATGGTGTAAGGATACTCGTACCATTGCTTACCAAAAGGTATACTTTTCGCATATTGTCACAATGCCTATTGAGCCGGTGTTCTATTTTGAGGATCGTGAGCCTGCGGACTATGGCGTTCAGGCGATATTGCTCGCTGGCGTGGGTAACCCCAAGCCCTTTGTGCGTGAGGCGCAACAACGATTTGTCGTTGTGGATATGATGATAATGCCCGACCACCATATCTATAGCGTTGAGGATATGAAGGTTCTACAGGCTAAACTCTACGAACATCCACGTGCCATAATACTTATGACCGAGAAGGATGCCGTAAAGCTATTCCGCCAACGTCACTTGCCTGAGAATATGCGTCGTGCCATGTACTATCAGCCTATCGAGACCGAGCTTATGCCTGGCGATGACAAGGACTTTATCGGCAACCTCAAGGCTGAGATTGAGTTCGATGCCAACCGAGATATGACTATTGAGAGACGTAAGAAAACATTAGATGATAACGATTTATGATTAATAAGGTAATTCTTTTGGGAAATGTGGGTCAGGACCCTGAGGTTCGCACCCTTGAGAGTGGAGTTAAGGTTGTGCGTCTGCGTCTGGCTACTACGGAGCGTATGTTCAACCGCCAGACAAATGAGACTACTGACCATACCGAGTGGCATACCATTACTCTATGGCGTGGCTTGGCCGATGTAGCAGATAAATATGTGCGCAAGGGATCACAAATATATATCGAGGGTCGCATCCGTAGTCGTGAGTGGGAGAAGGATGGTCAGCGTCACTTCGGCTTTGAGATTGTTGCCGATGATATGAAACTCCTGGGTCGTCGACAGGATGGCGCACAGCAGAGTAGTACTCAGCAGGGTGGCTATCAGCAGCCTCAGTATCAGCAACCTCAGCAGTTCCAGGCTCCACAACAGCAGTATCAGCCACAACCCCAGGCTCAGCAGTATCAGCAGCCACAGTATCAGCCTACACCACAGCCTGTAGCACCTGATATGCCTGCGGATAATCCTGATGATCTGCCATTCTAATATAGAAGATAAGGCTGAATAAAAAGAGTATTTTGTCGTTCTATGCCGTGATAAGTCATTATCTACGTCCGCTAACGAATTATCAATAGCAATGAGCAGTACGTTTTAGTACAGCCCATCGCTATGAAATTCGCCGAGCGTTGTATCTAATGCCTTCTGATGGCAAAATATGTTTGCCCTCAAAATGCTCATTTACGCCGAGTAAACTCCGCTTTTTCGGGCTTCGCATGCCTAAAACTACATCTTTTTCTTCAACCTCATGACAAAAAAACGGAGGTGGCTAATTAACTTTTTAGTCACCTCCTTTTTTTATATCTTGTCGTATCGCTGCTCGACCTTTGCCCAATCGAGAGCCTTGAACATCCCCTCCACAGCATCTTTTCTTGCATTTCGGTAGTCTATATAGTAGGCATGTTCCCACACATCTATGGCTATGAGCGGATGCAGCCCATCGGTAAGTGGTGTTCCCGCATTGGGTTTCGAGATGATATACAGCACACCATCTCCATCTGCGGCTAACCATACCCAGCCTGAGCCAAAGAGTGACATTGCTGCTGATATCATCTCTTGTTCGAGTGCTGCCAAAGAGCCAAATTGTAGCTCTATGGCACGTCGTAGGTTGCCCTCGGGAGCGTGTTGTGGATGTGATGAGAATTGCTCAAAAAATAGCTCGTGGTTGAGGGCCTGTGCGGCATTGTTAAACACAGCACCCTCGCTCTGACGCACAATATCCTCCAGGGGTAGTGCGGCGTAGCGTGTGTCTGTGGTAAGCTCCTTGAGCTTAGCTACATAGCCAGCGTAGTGCTTGTCGTGGTGAAAGTGTAGCGTCTCGGCCGAGATGTAAGGCTCAAGAGCGTCGTAGGCATAGGGTAGCTCGGCAACGGTGATGATGGCTGTTGCAAATGTCTTTAGTGTCATATACCTCTAATTTAGCAATTAGCAATAAGTAATTATAAATTGTGATTACTCCATCTGTTGCAACTTTAAGGCCAAAGACAAATAAGAAAGTAAGAGATCACGACTATCGAGTTCGCCACTGAATTTGTGTAGATTAGTTCGGTGGAGGATATTGAGAGGGTGTTGGGAAGAATCAAGGTTGCAGATAAAGCATAAGAAAAGAGAGGCCGACTAAAAAATCACTTTTTAGTCGGTCCCATTATTCATAAAACACTATTCGGTTAGAATGTCATACCAATCGACATCGAGAAACCATGTGACCAATAATTTTCAAGGTCAATATAATAATCCCACTCTTCAAAATACTTGATATTCTGAGTGTAAAATCCAAATTGGAAAGTGTAGT
>JAZNQJ010000043.1:0-3246 GCA_045590115.1 Alistipes sp.
CCATCTGCTCGAACTCTCGCATACGGAAGATAAACTGACGTGCAACAATCTCGTTACGGAAGGCCTTACCAATCTGAGCAATACCGAATGGAAGCTTCATACGGCCTGTCTTCTGCACGTTAAGGTAGTTCACGAAGATACCCTGAGCAGTCTCTGGACGGAGGTATACGGTGTTAGCACCATCTGCCGTAGAACCCATCTGTGTCGAGAACATAAGGTTGAACTGACGCACATCAGTCCAGTTGCGAGTACCCGAGATTGGGCATACAATCTCACAGTCAAGGATAATCTGCTTAAGCTCCTCAAGGTTGTTGGCATTGAGAGCCTCTGCAAAGCGAGTGTGTACCTCATCCATCTTAGCCTTAATCTCAAGTACACGTGGCGATGTTGCAAGATACTGCTCCTCGTTGAAGTTCTCCTTGAAACGCTTGCGGGCCTTCTCCACCTCCTTAGCGATCTTCTCCTCCTGCTTGGCGAGCCAATCCTCAACAAGCACATCTGCACGATAGCGCTTCTTAGAGTCCTTGTTGTCGATGAGTGGATCGTTGAATGCGCCCACGTGACCCGAAGCCTCCCACACACGTGGATGCATGAAGATAGCTGCGTCGATACCCACGATGTTCTCGTTGAGCTTATCCATCGAATCCCACCAATAGCGCTTGATGTTATTCTTAAGCTCCACACCATTCTGACCATAGTCGTATACTGCGCCAAGGCCATCGTAAATCTCGCTCGAAGGGAATATGAAACCATACTCCTTGCAGTGAGCAATCAGTTTCTTGAACAATTCTTCCTGTGTCATAAAAGTATATCGTTTTTTTGTTATTAGCTTACAAACTTATGCCTATGGCATACGTCGGTGCAAAGATAACATTTTTTGGCGAAACTCAATCTTATTTCACCATATTATGTCCCCGAAACGAGTAATGCGCACCACGAGCCACTATCACATGGTCCAGTAGACGCATATCTATCAGCTTTGCCGCCTCCGAGATACGCTCCGTAAGCTCGACATCCTGACGGCTTGGCTCAGCACTCCCCGAGGGGTGGTTATGCACCAGGACAATCTGCGAGGCGAGTAGCTCAATAGCCCGCTTAAGAACAAGCTTGCAGTCCACCACCGTAGCCTGCACACCACCCTGGCTGATACGCTGACGCTCAAGCACACGTCCCGATGAGGCAAGGTATATTGCCCAACACTCCTCATGCTGTAGACTGCCGAGTATAGGCTCCATGATGCGTACCACATCTGCATCCGAAGTGATGGTATCGCAAGTTGTTGCCTCAGCCACAGCTACCCTACGGCCAAGCTCTATAGAGGCACTCAGTCGTATAGCACGACGAAGGCCTAAGCCACCCACCATGCGTAGACGGTTAGCATCGCTATGCGTAAGACGTAGTAAGGAGCCTCCCGCACTCTTGAGAAGCTCGCCAGCGACGCTCAGCGCACGATCATCCATCTGATTCTCAGCAATGATCGTTGCCACAAGCTCCTCATCGCTTAGTGCCGTAGCACCACGTGACAATAGTTTATCTGTTACATTCTTCATAGTCAATACTCTGGATTTTGCCACTACCTCACACGTATCCTCATGCCTGGCACAAGCTGTTCGGGGGCAATGTCGGGGTTAAGTTCCTGAATACGTTTTGTTGAGCTGCGGTGCATAACGGCAATACGACCAAAGGTATCTACCGACGTAGCAACGTAGTAGGCAGTATCAGTAGCTTCATCTTTGGCAAAACGGCTGCTATGCTGACGCTTAACAACAATCTCGAAGCTACCCCTGACACGAACAACCTGACCGGGGGTAAGCCGGCTAAGGTCTACACCAGGGTTAAGTGCCTCGATACATCGGCGTGTTGTGCCATACTTTACGGCCAACGAGAGGTGGGTATCGCCCAACACTACCCTATGGTCAACAGTATCTTGAACCACCTCGCCAACAAGGTCGTAGCAGTAGAGGTCGGTGCCATATGCCGAGAACTCATCCAACGAGTTACGATAGACTATTACACAACGGCCATCAGCAGCCATATCACGCAACGAGGTCTCAATGGTTACGGGCATACCCTCACGCACCAAGGGGCGGAGCCTATTAAGGCTATCGGTATTCATGGTTGTACACCCCTCAGTGGCACGTGTGCCAATGGTATGTGGTCGTATAGTTGCATGTATGCCTATGCCATAATAGGGAGGTGTCCTAAGGCGTAGAAACCAATTACCATAGCAGCTCTGTATATAACCATTTTCATTGCCCGAGTCTTGTCCCCATGTTGAGGCATCGTGGATGCTTTCGATAATAAACTCACCCTCAGGAGTTTTTAAATCGCCCGAAATCTGCTTATTGCCATAGTTAGCACCCACAGCCACAGGGATGCTACGTACTGCTCGCCACTTAGTGTCGTAGAGCGTAAGTGTCTGACGCTCTTTGGATATCACAATATGCGCAGCATAGCGAGGGTCACCATCTAACATAACGCTATCGCCAGCATCGAAGTCTTCGTTCAAGAGGTATGGAAAGCCATCGCCCTGCTGCTGAGGAGCCACACGCATAGCACCACAGTAATAGACCGATAGCATGGCGAGTGCAACCACAACAACGGCAATGACCGAATATCTGAGTATCAAAGAGTGTCGCCTGGTATTCATCATCATGACTGATATAAAGACAAAGGTAGCAAATATTTGTCGTTCAACAAAATAATTGCTACCCTAAAATAGTCTGCCACACACTTCGCTTAGCTCTCACGAACGGTCATGCGGTCGAGCTTATCAAGGATACGTGCGCTACTCTCATCATCCAGCGTATTGGTCTGCGTCTGCGACACCGAGCGCGAGGCATTCTGCTCGGCAGCCTTCTTGGAGTCGCCCGCACCATAGCCTACGGCAATGCCATCGACATATACCGTAGAGACAAAGCCTGGATGCGCCGATGATGTGGAGTGATCCTGCTCAGTGCGGAACTCAATAGTGTAGTGGCTCTTCTGACACCACTCTATGAGGCGGCTCTTAAAGTCAGTCTCTGAGCATAGCACATCATCGATAGAGAGGTAACGACCAAAGATATCATTGATCAACAGGCGGTTAGCAAAATCGTAGCCCTGATCGAGATATATAGCTCCAATCATCGCCTCGAAGGCATCGCCATAGATATGCTTCTGCGCAGTATTGCCCGCAGCGTGCGATATTACATGGTGGTCAAGGCCTATCTGCGAAGCTATGCGGTTGAGCGACTGGCGTGATAC
>JAZNQJ010000044.1:0-1628 GCA_045590115.1 Alistipes sp.
TCAATCTTGGCATCATGCCCACCGTTACTCCTCTCATCAGCCACGTTAGCGACTCTATCGTATAGAGGGTTTTTAGGGTTAGAATCTATCATTCTATCACGTTTTGCCACAAAATAACGTATGGCAACAACCTTCAGCCATTGGAATATTGAGCTACGACCCTCAAACTGACGCAGGCGCAAAGCATCATTCTCCATAAGATAGATGTAGAACTCATTTACGAACTCATCGTAGTCTACCTCGTAGGAGAAGACATGACGTATGACGCTGACAAACAGCGCACGGCAATCCTTGAAGAAGAACTGCTCGGTGAGCTGCTCATCACGGCGTATCAACGCATCAACAATTTCACGACTCTTCATCTATTCTACTTTAAGCAACATCTCCTTAGCACGCTGGGCAACATAGTCGCCAAACTCTGGTGAGTCTATAATCTCGATATCATCCATAAGTCCCATCACAAAGCGACCTACACCAAGATAGTTGCACACCTGAGTATCAAGAATCCAGCTATTATCGCCATCAGGCCTTAGGTCACGCTCCGAGAGCGGATACTCCTCAATAAGCAGGTTGCGTGCAAGAAGTCCCAAGCGTAGCTGCACACGGTGTTGCTCAAAGCCCGTCATACGGAACACATCGATATAACCATTTGCGTGATCCGACTCATGTTGCCACTCGCTATCCATGACATCCACCGAGCCTATGCGTGAGAGTTTGAAGAGTTTGTTCATACCGCTCTCAGGCTCATAGCACCACACCTGCACATAGTTTGTCGTAAAGCCAAAAGGCTCAACCACCCTACTACGCACACCTGTATGTGGCGAGGCATAGTCAACGAGGGTTACCTGCAGATGTTGCTCCATAGCCTCAAGCAGCAGGTTTACGTTTATAGCATTCTTACCACGCACAATGCTCGATGCCATAGATGTGCAGTTATACACCGTCGTAAGCTTACGGCGCAGGTTTTGCTTGAGCATATTGGTGTCATCCAAGCCCTCGATAAGCTGATTTACGATGTGTGCCTCCTCATCGGTAAAGTGTACCAGCTGGGATATATCCTTGAAGTAGCGGCTCTCCTTGCCAAGTTTGTAGACACCACCCTCGAGCTTCTGCACCACAAAGCCAGCATCCTTGAATGTCTCGATATAGCGATATATCGAGCGATAGGAGGTATCAAGCCTCTCGGCAAGGTCTTTGATGGTATAGTTTACGTTTGTTGTCATCAGCTTCATCAGGCGAAGCATGCGTTCAAGCTTGGGCTGGTCCATAGTAGTGTGGGATTTACTACGTAAAGGTAGTAATAATTTTCCACATTATGACAACAAGTGTCAAAAAAAAGAGCCAAACCCCTAAGGCCTGGCTCTAATCATTAGTAGGATTATGACTACAACTCGGTAAGCGAGTCAGCAACATATTGGAACTTACCCTGCTCTACGACATCGAACGTGAGCGAGTAGTTCTTGTTAGGACCATAGCAGTATACCTTGATAACCACCTTCTTATAGTCGTCGACAGTGATGTCAGGATATGCATAGCTGAGTACCTCGGCAAATACCTCTGCGGTGTTCTCCTTGAGCTTTGCGAGAATCTCGTCATCGGTCAAGTCGCCCATGCCAGCGGCAGCGAAG
>JAZNQJ010000045.1:0-4134 GCA_045590115.1 Alistipes sp.
ATAAGGTAGAGAAAGGTACTAATTTCTTGTGATAAGGGGTCGATTGCTGCCCCTAACAAAAAATGCCACCAATGGGACGTACGCCAAGTACTACCCATCGGTGGCATTTTTGCCGAGTGGAGCACTCGGCACCCTTCTGACAAGAAATTTATTGTGATAGTGGCACTACTGCGGCACTTCAGTCAAAAGCCCGAATGGGAAATACGTCAAGTATGTCCCATCCGGGGCAATCTCTTAATCGGCGACAAATTAGCACCACTCTGACAAGAAATTTGTTCTTTCTTGTGAAAAGTCGCAATCTGCGGCGCATCACTAAAAGTAAGAGACTTCGGGCTGTACTAAGGTACTATCCTGCGGTAGTCTCTTTTGCGATAGGCTAAATCTGCAGTCTTCTAATCAAAAATTGTATAGTGTGATTTTTTTTAAGACCATTAAGACCATTAGGACCATTAGGACCGCTGGGACCATTAGGACCATTAGGATGTCGGGTATCAGAGATTGTCCGCAACCATCTTAATTGTCTTAATTGTCCTAATGGTCTTGGTCTCTTTGGTTAAACATAAATTTTAGCCCTATTATCTATTCTCTCTTGTAGTTATCTGCTACTCCACATACTCCAATGGCATCCAGCTGTGTTGTCTCGTGGAGTGATAGGGTGCTTCGTGTCGCTGATTTTGCTACTTGCAGAGCGTGTTCGGCCTGACATGCGGTCGAGGACTTCGGCAAGCTCGCTGGGGTCACGATTATCCTCCATATGCATAACCACAGGCTCGCTGCGATATATCTCCGAGAGGTTGCCCCTATCGTCCATAAGGCGGCACAATACAACCATCTCCTCCTCGTAGCTGATAAAGTATGTCTCAAGGTTGGTAGATGGATTTCGTAGCAGCGTGTCATATAAATACTCTTCATCGTATTTGTCAAACTGTCTCGTTTCAATCAGACCGCTAAATATCTTGTATGGCTCCCCGTTGGTCTCAATCTCGTACCAGCATACGCCCGCCAGAGACTCAGGGATCTCCAAGTATGAGGAGTCTACATACGAGCTGTCATACTCATAGAGGTCGTGGAGCGAGTAGGGGCCAACGATAGTGATATTCTCGACAGCTACGGCGCAAGGCTCAGCCTCGCCTGTTTGAAACTCGAAGCACATAAGGTCGGTAGTTATCATATTGCCATGAGTGCCTACAACACATACAACATACTCTGTATTAGGCTCTAAGAGTGATGCCTCGGCACTATGCTTGCCATATTTAACATCGTTTATAGGGTCGATATATGCTGTCAGCGAGCCGATGATTGTGGCCTCTGGTGTTGAGTCAACCTCCTGCTTAGTCTTTATGCCTGCCACGTAGCTATCCTTGTCGTTTGAGGGTATGATGTCGATGCGCACCATGCGGCCATATATCTCCTTAAACACCACATCTACCGTAAGGTCGCAGCGTTCAACCTCCTTAGTGCTAAAATGTTTATAGTGGAGTGGCGAGACTATCTGTGGCACTCCCTCGACGATGTCTATGGCGTAGGCGATAAATAGGTAATCCTCCATGGCATAGAGTGTTGCATCGTGCGTGGTGCGACCCTTAGTGCAGTAATGGTTGAGAAACTCATCCTGGGTCATATCTCCATTGATAACCATGCGGTGGTATTCGTTGTACCAATTCTTTGCCCACTCGACGTGTATCTGCTCGTCTATGGTTGTCTGAGGTGGGAAGTAGCTGCTGGAGCGCACCTTGGATATGATGTTATAGGCGTAGTATCCCTCCCAGCTACCTGGGTCGATGCTAAACTCGATGTCGGCACCGTTGACTGCAATGTCGCTACGGAACGTAATATCTCGCTTCTGGGGAGTCTTGCAGTGAAACGACTTGTAGTATATGGGTGTTAGCAGCTCAA
Source organism: Alistipes sp. (assembly GCA_045590115.1). Taxonomy (GTDB): domain Bacteria; phylum Bacteroidota; class Bacteroidia; order Bacteroidales; family Rikenellaceae; genus Alistipes. Next base: position 1,897 of record JAZNQJ010000045.1, read on the forward strand.
ACTCGCCACTCTCTTCATCGTACGATATGCCGAAAGCTCCGAAGTTCATCATATATCCCGGTAATAGGTCGTCGTAGTGACGCTCTATGCTGCCGTAGTCGCCTATGTTGTTGTGAGTGAGGTAGTCGACAAACGACATATCCTGCTCCTGGGCTGCCTTTTTGTGGTTGTTGACTATTCGGCGTACTATGTATCGCCACTCGTTGATATCCTCGTCGATATACTCGTTGTTGTCCATAAAGCTTATAAGCAACATGTTCTTGCTTGTCGCCTTAGCCTTGGCAGTGCAGCATCGTGTGGTAATGTCGCTTACCGAGATATCTATCATCTTCTTGCCCTTGTACCCCTCTTGGCGTATGGTGATGTATGCCTCGTCGCCATTTCGGGGGTTGGAGAAGTAGATATCGTCTTCACGCTCTTTGCCGTAGTTCATCTCTATCTCTAATGTCAGCGACGATGCGCTCTTCTCTATGGCAGGTGCCCAGCTGTCGTTGCCCCAGATATTGGGCATTACTCTCTCTCCGTCGAGTGTGAAATGGATGGTTATGGTGCCTCCTCTGTAGTCTACCTCGTAGACTCTTTGGTCGAAGGTAAAGCCGTTGTATTTGTACTCCTCTGGTGCGCAGGATAGTGCCACGAGTGATAGTGCGATGAGTATAAAGAGTCTCTTCATGGTGCGGTGTTTACTGTGTGTTACAAAGATAGGAAATAATTTCTAATTTATCGTCGCCATTTGGAAAATTTTTGTATCTTTGTAGATTGAAGTTAATGTATATAAACAGCTAATTAAGATATGATAAAGTCGATGACGGGCTTCGGTAAGGGCGAGGCCACGTGTGCAAATAAAAAGTTTCGAGTAGAGCTTCGTTCGCTCAACTCTAAGCAGCTCGACCTGTCGGTAAAGATTCCATCGAAGTATCGTGCGGCGGAGGCTGAGGTGCGTAATATCATCAGCCGTGAGCTGCAGCGAGGTAAGGTGGATTGCTTCGTGTCGTTGGAGAGTGCTGTGGCTGAAGTATCGGCACATATTAACACTGAGGCGTTCAAGGCCTATGCGGATGAGCTACGTCGTGTGTGCGATGATAATTCTCTTGCGGTTGATGCTAATGCGCTGATGCAGTCGGTGTTGCGTATGCCCGATGTGGTTACGAGCGAGGAGCAGGAGGTCTCTGCGGAGGAGATTGCTGCAATCATCGAGGCTACACGCATTGCTACATCTGAGTTGGATGCGTTCCGAGCTAAGGAGGGTGCGATACTCATTGCCGACCTGCTCAAGCGTATCGACCTTATAGAGCAGTATCGCCACGAGGTAGAGCCTTTTGAGACGGCACGTGTGGAGACCATTAAAAACCGTATTCGTGAGAATATTGCCAAGCTACAGCTTGAGGTGGATAGCAACCGCCTTGAGCAGGAGATGATATTCTACATCGAGAAGCTCGACATTACCGAGGAGAAGGTGCGCCTCGATAACCATTGTCGCTACTTTAGAGAGGTGGCACAGAGCGAGGAGGCTCCAGGACGTAAGCTCGGCTTCATAGCTCAGGAGCTTGGTCGTGAGATTAACACCATGGGCTCTAAGTCGAACGAGGCTAACATGCAGCGTCTGGTGGTTAAGATGAAAGATGAGTTGGAGAAGATTAAGGAGCAGGTACTCAACATTTTATAAGATGATAGTATGGGTAAGTTGATTATATTCTCAGCTCCGAGTGGCTCAGGCAAGACCACAATTGTGCGTGAGTTGTTGAAGCATTTTACTAATTTTGAGTTCTCGATATCTGCAACATCACGCTCGCCACGTGGTGCTGAGCAGAATGGCGTAGACTACTATTTTCTCTCTACGGAGGAGTTTCGTGAGCGTGTTGCCCGTGATGAGTTTGTAGAGTGGGAGGAGGTATATGCTGGCACATGCTACGGCACGCTACGCAGCGAGATGGAGCGTATATGGGCTGCTGGCAACGTCATTGTCTTTGATGTGGATGTTATGGGTGGTATTAACCTTAAGCGTCTGTTTGGCGATGATGCATGCTCGATATTTATTATGCCGCCATCTATCGAGGAGCTGGAGCGCAGACTGCGTGGTCGTGGCACCGATGCCGAGGAGGTTATCGCCAAGCGTATCGCCAAGGCTGAGTTTGAGCTGTCTAAGTCTGAGGAGTTTGACCATACGGTAGTTAACGATGTGTTGGAGGATGCTGTTGCTGAGGCTACACGTATTATTGAATCGTTCTTAAAGTAGAG
>JAZNQJ010000046.1:0-7530 GCA_045590115.1 Alistipes sp.
CCCTCCTTCGAGAGCTTGTCACCCGACATGAGTATGCAGAAGGATTGCTCGCCACCACGTCCCACACGACCACGTAGCTGGTGGAGCTGCGAGAGGCCAAATCGCTCGGCAGACTCGATAACCATGACCGTAGCATTAGGCACATCGACACCCACCTCGATAACCGATGTTGCAATCATAATATCGGCCTCACCTCGCTTAAACTGCGCCATAGAGGCATCCTTATCCTCAGGCTTCATCTTACCATGACACACCGCAATACGGTAGTCGGGCAACGGGAAGTCTCGAGATATCGACTCAAAGCCATCGTAGAGATCTTTGTAGTCCATCTTCTCGGACTCCTTGATAAGCGGATAGACAATATATACCTGACGCCCCTTGGCAATCTCGCTGCGCAGGAAGCCAAACATCTTGAGGCGAGAGGAGTCGTAGTAGTGGTAGGTGCGTATAGGCTGTCGGCCTGGTGGCAGCTCATCGATGACCGAGACCTCAAGATCGCCATAGAGTGTCATGGCAAGGGTGCGAGGGATAGGCGTGGCAGTCATCACAAGGATATGTGGTGGTTGGTGGTTTTTTGTCCACAGCTTGGCACGTTGCTCCACGCCGAAGCGATGTTGCTCGTCGATGACCACGTAGCCGAGGTTTGCGAACTGCACCTTATCCTCGATAAGTGCATGAGTGCCAATGAGAATGTCCACCTGGCCAGAGGCAATACCCTCGAGCGATGTGCGACGCTCCTTAGCCTTGGATGAGCCTGTGAGGATTGCTACACGAACATTAAGCCCCTCAGCAAAGCGTTGCATAGAGGCGTAGTGCTGGCGAGCAAGAATCTCGGTAGGTGCCATGATACATGCCTGATAGCCATTATCTACGGCAAGGAGCATGGTCATAAAGGCAACCATTGTCTTGCCACTACCCACATCGCCCTGAAGCAGACGGTTCATCTGGCGACCCGATATCATATCGGAGCGAATCTCCTTGATGACACGTTGCTGAGCGGCAGTTAGTGCAAATGGTATCTTATGGTGGTAGAAGGTATTGAAATGCTCACCCACACGTGGAAACATAAAGCCACAGGCACGTGAGTGACGCTCGGTGCGTCGTGCCTGGATGGTGAGCTGCACACCGAGAAGCTCATCAAACTTCAGGCGATACTGCGCCTGGCGGAGTAGCTCCTGCGACTGTGGAAAGTGAATGTTATATATCGCCTCACGTAGCGGAATAAGACCATAGCGTTGGCGCAACGATTCTGAGAGTGGGTCGGCAAAGGCCGAAGGGTCGGTAGAGACTATCTGCCATGCGTTGGTGATGATGGTCTGCATAGCCTTGATAGGCACCGATTGTGATAGTCGCTCGGTGGATGGGTAGAGACCCTGAAAGCCACTCTCCTGCTTGCGAGATAATGCCTGCTCGACAGTCTCAATCTCGGGGTGTACGAAGCTGACACGTCCACGATAGAGCGAGGGGCGACCAAAGATGATATACTCACGCCCAATCTCTATGCGTTTCTCAATCCACTTGATGCCTTGAAACCACAGCAACTCGGCAGAGCCTGTACCATCTAAAGCCTCGACAACAAACCTCTGGCGAGGGCCATCGCCAACGTAGGACTTGCCGACAAGACGACAGCGAACCTGCACGTAGGTACTCTCCATCGACTCATCAACCTCACTGAGCGTGATGTGGCGTGTGCGGTCGATATAGCGATAGGGAAAGCGCATAAGAAGGTCGCCGATGGTACGCACACCCGCCTCACGCTCAAGGACTTTGGCACGTTGCTCACCGACACCTCCTACATACTTTATATCTCGAGCCAGCACACCCGACATTGCACCCGACAATATAGTTTTATATCTTTGTGATAGAGCGTACAGGGGCGATGCGCTCAAGACGCTTAGCACCACCAAGCTCCTCGATCTCTACGATAAAGACAAACTCTCGCACCTTGATACCATACTCCTTGCCATCGACAGTAACACATGTACTCTCCAACGACTCGGCAAGACCCTCGGCAGTACCGCCTGTGGCAAGCACATCATCGAGGATGGTAACCTCAAACACATCACCGTTAGGCTTACCTGCAGCGATGTCGCTAAGGCGATAGTAGAGCTTGTCACAGCCATACTCCTTCTCGATAAGCACCTCGTGGAGGTCGCCTTCGGCAAATGGGAGCTTACCGCTCTTGCGCACAGGGACAATATTCTCAACCTTGTCGCACTCAGTAAGTAGTGGTGCAGCAAACAAGAATCCACGAGCCTCAGGTGCTATGATATTGGGGGTTGTGCAAGCCTCGCCAACACGTGCCATAAGCTCCTTGAACACCGCCTTATTCTGCATAAAGGGGATGATGTCAACAAATACGATGCCCTCCTTTGGGAAATCTCTGTAGTATTTAAGTACCTCTTTCATCACATTATGATTATTAAAACGTACAAAGTTAATAAATTTTTACTGCTACGCAGTGTTATCAACGATAAATTTTATAAATTTGTAACCAATATTATACTTAAACCTACCTAACACATGACAAAGAGAATAGTTGTAACAGGAGCAACATCGGGCATTGGCCGAGCTACTGCACTTCGCCTCGCCACCCCCGATAGCGAGATAATCATCACCGGCCGTCGTATGGAGCGTCTTGAGGCTCTCAAGGCTGAGATCGAGGCCAAAGGCGCAAAGTGTACCGTACTCAACTTTGACGTACGCTCTGAGGCTGAGTGCATTAAGTATCTCAAGCCACTTGGGCGTGTCGACATCCTAATCAACAACGCAGGACTCGCTGCCGGCCTTGAGCATATCGACAAGGGCGACTCTCGTGATTGGGACGCAATGATTGACACCAACGTCAAGGGCTTGCTCTACGTAACAAAGATTATCAGCAGCGCAATGGTCGAGGCTGGTCAGGGTGGCCATATCATCAACATAGGCTCTATCGCTGGCACTGAGCCTTATGAGAACGGTGCCGTATACTGCGCATCGAAGCATGCCGTACACGCCATATCACAGGCTATGCGTGCCGACCTATTATCGGCAGGTATTAAGGTGGGCGAGGTGCGACCAGGAATGGTCGAGACCGAGTTCTCAGAGGTACGCTTCCATGGCGACAAGCAGCGTGCCGCAGGCGTATACAATGGTGTGGAGGCTCTCCAGGGCGAGGATATAGCAGAGGCTATCCACTGGATGCTATCGCTGCCCGCACATATGAACGTAAACGACATCGTGCTGATGCCTACATGTCAGGCTGGAGCATACTACACTTATCGTAAATAACACTAAATAACATAGTTAGACTTATGAAAAGAAGCCTTACTCTACTACTTACCACGCTACTTGGCATTTCGACATTGGCCTATGGTTGCACCAAGCCCGATGGTCCAAGCGATGGTGGCAAAGAGCCACAACCACAGCCTACTGTTGAGCGCACAGACCTCTTTGCGGTAAAGAGTGCCGAGGATATAGCCTATCGTATCCCATCAATTGCCGTAACCCCAACAGGACGACTTATCGCCGTTGTAGACTACCGAATTGTTCGTTCCGACATCGGCGTTGTCAACAACGGTCGCATCGACCTACACTACCGCACATCGGACGACAACGGCCATACGTGGAGCGACACAAAGGTACTCATCGAGGGTAAGGGTGCTGAGGCCACCGACTTTATGAGCGTGGGCTATGGCGACCCCTGCATCGTGGCAGATAGAGAGTCTGACAGAGTGCTTGTGATGAGTTGCGCAGGTAACGTATCGTTCCAGAATGGTACTCGTCAGCGTCACCAAAATATCGCACGTTTCTACTCTGAGGATGGCGGCCAGACATGGAGCGCACCCGAAGATATCGCAGAGTCTATATACTCACAGTTTGATGAGTCATCCTATGGCCCTGTACGCTCAATGTTCGTAGCCTCAGGCCGTATCATGCAGAGTAGCACCGTCAAGGTGGGTAGCTACTACCGCCTCTACTGCGCTGTGCTGATACGTGATAAGTCGGCAACACATATGAACTATGTACTCTTCTCGGATGACTTTGGCGGTAGCTGGAAGGTGCTTGGCGACATCAATAAGCCAGCCGTATACCGCACTGCCGATGAGCCTAAGGTCGAGGAGCTGCCTAATGGTAACATCCTTATCAGCTCACGCTACAATGGCGGTCGCTACTACAACATCTTCACATTCGACGATGTGGCCACAGGCTCAGGCTGGTGGGATGAGGCACAGTTCTCGGGTGCCAACAACAATGGCGTTACGGCAATCGACAACTCGACAAATGGCGAGGTGGTGGTTATTCCCGTTATTCGCACCATAGACAACAAACCTATGCATCTGCTACTACAATCAATACCTATGGGACCACAGCGTGCCAACGTAGGCATCTACTACAAGGAGCTTGCCTCAGAGATTGATGACTATATCTCACCATACGAGCTTGCACGTGACTGGGATGGCTCATTGCAGTTGTCAACACTCAACTCGGCATACTCGACACTCATCTGGCAGAAGGATGGTAATCTCGGAGCATTTTACGAGGAGGAGACCTACGGTGTAAGTGCCCATACGTATGGTGGCTACAACATGGTATACGAGAGCCTGTCGCTGGAGGAGATTACCGACGGTAAGTACAAATACAACTATAAGAGATAGCAACCGCTGGCTTTTATACAATATTTGATGCTCGTATCTCAAATTTTATATTACCTTTGCGCCACGTATTTAAAGTATAAGCAGTATTAACCAATTTTTGGGTATCACACCCACACTTTTCGTATGACAAAGACTACTAACTCACTGTCTACTACCCTTCGCCGTATTGCGTTGCTTTGCGTAGCACTACTCAGCTTTGGTGCTGCTCAGGCCCAGCAGGATGGCTACGAGGAGGACAACGAGATCTTCCGCCTTGGCATCGAGGCTCGCTTCGACTACCTTCGTGAGGCTATCGACGGCACTAAGATTAATGGCAACTCAGGCTTCAAGGTGCGCTACTTCAACCTCCGCATGGATGGTCAGATTACGCCTAAGTTCAGCTACTCGTGGCGTCAGCGTTTCAACCGCATGAACACTCTATCGGACTTTGCGCATAACACCGATTGGCTACACCTCACCTACCGTCCAACGGAGAATTGGGCAATCTCGGCAGGTAAACAGGTGGTGATGATTGGTGGCTGGGAGTACGACCGCGCACCTATCGAGCTTTACTTCTGCTCGGAGTATTGGAACAATGTGGCTTGCTACCAGCTTGGTGCAAGCGTGGCATACACCACAAACGAGGGCAACGACACCCTTACATTCCAATTCTGCCAAAGCCCATACGACCACGCTGAGGCCGACTACTTTGCATATAACCTCTACTGGAGCGGTCAGCATGGTTTCTTCTCAGCACTCTACTCGTTGAACTTCTCGCAGTATGCTCCAGGCAAGTACGACGCATACGTAGTGCTTGGCAACCAGTTCCAGTTTGGCGACGCTAAGCTCCAGCTCGACCTGATGAATCGTGGTGTGAGCGCTCGTGAGCTACTATTCGACAACTTCTCAATCATGGGCGAGTTCTCATATCTCGTTGCTGATAGAGTAAACCTCTTTGCAAAGGCAACATACGACAAGGTGGGTAACAACTATGCATCAGGCCTCTTCCTCTACCCAGGTACAGAGATTACACGTCTCGGTGGTGGTGTTGAGTACTACCCTCTCGGCCACAAGGGCAATCGTGATATTCGCCTTCATGCGGTATATGCACACACTCTCGGCAACAACACAAACCCTCTGCCTACAGCTAAAAACAAACAGTCGTACGTGACCGTAGGTCTTACATGGAAGATTGATGTGCTATCGGCAGCTGAGAAGTTCATTAACAAGGTAAGAAAGTAACAATCTAAAACTCATAACTTTATGGAGAAGCAGAACAGACTAAAGAAGTACCTCGCTGGTATCTTCTGTCTAATTATCGTTATCGGCATCTTCGGAGGTATCGCATCGGTGATGGGTGTGGCCAACATGCTCAACACCATCATGAAGACTGCTCACGATCTCTTGCTCAACACCGTATTCTACCTTATGGCTATCTGCGTTATCACAGGTGCTTTGGGTCGTATCTTCGTTGAGTTTGGCGTAGTAAGCCTCCTTGAGCGCATCCTTCGCCCTCTGATGAAGCCATTGTTTAACCTTCCTGGTGTTGCGTCGCTCGGTGCTGTGATGACATTCCTCTCGGACAACCCAGCAATCATCTCGCTGGCTAAGGATAAGCGCTTCAGCTCATACTTCAAGAAGTTCCAGCTTATCTCGCTCACAAACTTCGGTACAGCATTCGGTATGGGATTGCTCGTTATCGTGTTTATGATCTCGCAGGGTTACTTCGTAGAGCCATTCATCGGTCTTTTGGGTGCATTCATCGGTTGTATCTGCTCTACACGCCTTATGCAGCGCTTCGTATGCAAGGCCCACCCAGAGTTCAAGGAGGAGATGGCAGCAATCATCGACGAGAACGACAAACTGGAGGAGGAGTCGGTGAAGGAGACTTCGATGTTTACTCGCATCCTCAACTCATTGCTCGATGGTGGTAAGACAGGTGTTGACGTAGGTCTTTCGATTATCCCTGGCGTGCTTATCATCTCAACACTCGTGATGATTCTTACGTTCGGTGCTGGCGACAATGGCATCTACGACGGTGCCGCTTACGAGGGTATCGTGTTCCTGCCATTGGTATTTGGCAAGATTAACTTCTTGTTTGAGTGGTTGTTTGGCTTTGAGCATCCAGCACTCATGGCATTCCCAATCACATCGTTGGGTGCCGTAGGTGCTGCATTGAGCCTTGTGCCAGAGTTTGCTGCACAGCAGATTATCAATGGTAACGCCATCGCAGTATTCACTGCTATCGGCATGTGCTGGAGTGGTTATCTCAGCACACACACCGCTATGCTCGACGCTCTTGGCTATCGTAAGCTCACCTCTAAGGCTATCCTTGCTCACACCGTAGGTGGTCTTGTTGCAGGTATCGCAGCACACTGGTTGTTTGTACTCTACGCTCTTGCATTTGGTACTCCCGCAACATTCGAGGGTGGTGCCGACCGATATACTACAGTATCGTCGCCTGTGAAGATTGAGTTCGTAAGCGAGAACCAGGTACGTATCGGCGACCGAGTATTTACCGACAACGAGGGCGATACTCCTGAGCAGGAGGACTCTATGGCCCATGTAATTAAGGATATGCTGCTTACCAACCACGAGATTGTAGAGGTTGCCGAGGGCCAGAAGATCGACGCTACAAGCTTCGTAGAGGCAGAGAAGCTTCCATATGAGACTCAGGAGAGCTTGATGGAGGAGGTCGAGGCGGCTTTTGCAATGTATCGTGATGAGATTGCAAAGAGCATGTTCGACGGCCGCACAACAGAGCAGCTTAACGACGAGGAGATTAAGACTCTCGATGAGAGCATCCCATTCAAGTTTGAGCGCCCTGAGGTGGAGGAGACCCCTGCACAGGAGACTCCAGCAGAAACTGAGGAGGCTAAATAATTTTTAACATTAAGGGCTGATAGTAACCAAG
>JAZNQJ010000047.1:0-11079 GCA_045590115.1 Alistipes sp.
TCACGTCCACGTACTAATGGCGTGAATGCAATCGTTATTAGAGAGGGAGACCAACTCCTCGAGGTTAAGCTCACCAGCGGCCAGGCCGAGATTATGATTGCAGCACGTGAGGGTCGTGCCATCCGCTTCAACGAGTCTACAGTACGTCCTATGGGTCGTGTAAGTACCGGTGTGAGGGCAATATCTATCGACGATGACAACGAGGTTATCGGTATGATTGCCATCGAGCCAGACTCTCAGGAGGATGTTCTCGTACTCTCTGAGAATGGCTACGGTAAGCGTACCGACCTTGAGGAGTACCGCATAACCAATCGTGGTGGTAAGGGCGTTAAGACCATCAACGTTACCGAGAAGACAGGTAAGCTGATATCTATCCAGGCTGTAACCGACGATAACGACCTGATGATTATCAACCGCTCAGGCCTTACTATCCGCACCTCTGCCGACCAGATTCGTGTGGCAGGACGTGCAACACAGGGTGTTAAGGTTATCAACCTACGTGAGGGCGACTCTATAGCATCGGTTACGGCAGTGCCTAAAACTGAGGATGAGGAGGTTTTGGCCGAGGGCGTAACAGCAAGTGCTGAGGGCGCAGTAGAGGCTACCACCGAGCCAGCTGTAGAGCCACAGGCTGAGGAGAATGCAAACGAATAATTAACAAAATAAACAACCAATTATGAAGAAGTTTTTGTTTATGGCAGCTGCACTGCTCATGTTCGCAGCACCTGCCGCTAACGCACAGAAGGTTAACACCGCAAAGGAGCTTGCTAAGCTTGAGAAGGCTGACGCAACACTTCAGGATGTTAAGAAGAATGGTAAGGCAGCTACATGGAATGCCCATGGTAAGGCTTACACCGATGTCTACATGCTCCCTACACAGGATCTTTTGCGTAACATCCCTATCCACACTTTGATGAATGCTGGTACTCCTATTGGCCAGGAGGAGGGTGTGTTTGCAGGCACTCCTGTTATCGTTGTTAAGTACGAGTATGTTGACGTATATGTTGACCAGACCATGATGATCTTGGGCTGGAAGCAGCTTAAGTCTGTTAAGGAGGGTCTTGCTGAGACCGCTATCGAGTCTTACAAGAAGGCTTATGAGCTTGACCCAAAGCTCGGCGAGAAGATCAACGTGAACGCTACAACTTTGGCTAATGCTCTTGCTCAGCAGGGTGAGATGCTCAGCTTCAACGGCAACAATGCTGAGGCTGCACGTAACTTCGAGCTTGCTTACGAGGCACTTACAATCGCTCCTCAGGGTACTGTTGATGCTGCTACACTCTTCAATGCTGCCATGCTCTACACTATCGAGGCATCAGGCAAGAAGGGTGAGGAGGCTGTTGCTGCTTTCGCTAAGTCTGAGGCTATCTGCAACAAGGTTATCGAGGCAGGCTACAAGGATGAGACAGGTAACATCTACTACTACCTCTTCCACAGCTACTATGGTCAGCGTGAGAAGGATCGTGACTCATACCTCGCTAAGGCTAAGGAGGCATTGCTCACAGGTATCAAGCTCTACCCTAAGAACACTACCATCCTCGATGGTCTTATGTCGTTCTACACTGCTGAGGAGGGCGTAGGCGACCCAGCAGAGCTTACCACTATGATTGAGTCATCATTGCAGGCAGATCCTAACAACTACGACTTGTGGTTTGGTCGTGGTCGTGTTTACAACGCTATGAAGGAGTACGACGAGTGTATCCGCTCATTCCAGAAGTGCGTTGAGTTGCGTCCTAACACCTTCGAGCCTGTATTCTACACCGGCTACTTCATCATCGAGAAGGCAAACGCTTTGGTTGAGACTCTCAACAGCCGTTCAGACCTTAGCTACGAGGCATACGATGCTGAAAACCAAAAGATTAACCTTGTATTTGCAGAGGCTATTCCATGGTTGGAGCAGGCTCACGAGCTTAACCCAACAGATGTCGCTACTATCGAGTACCTAAACTCTCTTACTTTCCGTCTTCGTGACATGGATGGTATGATGGATAAGTACAACAAGTACCACGAGTTGTTCTTGCAGACTCGCTAATAGCTGATTACATATCACACAAAAAAGAGGTTGCCCGCAGGTAACCTCTTTTTTGTGTCAATGATTAATGTCAAGTATCACTATCTATGTGGCTTAACTACAGTAGGTCGATGCGCTCAAGAAGGGGTGTGAAGTCGGAGTGGGCATCGGCGAACTCATCGTAGGAGTGTTCCGAGTGGCCAGCCTCGGGGACATCCGACACATACTTGACAACGACAACGGGAATGTTGCCATACATCTCGGCAACCTGGCAGATAGCGGCAATCTCCATATCAAAAAGGCCACACTCAACACCAAAGCGGCTCTTGACCTCACGAATGATGTCGGCATTCACAAACGAGTCGCCCGTAAACACAGTCTCGGCATCCTTACCAAGGAGTGTGCGTGGGTCAGTAATCTCAGGCACGAAATTCTCAGGGATGATAGCGTCGTGGTGTATAGCACGTGAGGGCATAACGATATCGCCCTGCTGGCGGCCAAGTGCCGAGGCAGCAAAGCCCACGACAGCCAACATGTCATACTTAACACCCTCGGCCTCAGCAAGTGTTAGCACACGTGATAGGCCTGCCGAAGATAGTGCCTTGCCAATGCCTACCTCACGAAGGTCGTAGTCGTGGCGCAAATTAGTGGCTCTATCCAAGGCATAACGCATGGCGTTATACTCACGTCGTGTGGGTGCGCAGATAAGGACTCTCATACTACCACCACTTTTCGTAAACACTCGCAATACCAAGCTCGGCAGCCTCCGTAGCTGTAAACAGCGTACGCATATACTCGGCCATAGCGGCATTTGTAGAGTCTATAGCGTACAAGCCAGGGTTGCCACACTGAATCTCGTTAAGGCCAACAACATCTGCTGCCGACTTTAGAGGGAATACATCCTTATACACCTTAGCCAACGCAAGACGCACATCCTCAGCCTCGACATTCTGCATTGTAGAGAGGTAGAAACCTGTCTTACAGCCCATTGGGCAGAACGACACGATGCTTGAGCCAATCTTCTCATCGAGGCGTAGGTAGTAGGCCATAAGATGCTCGATGGTATGCACCTCGCCCGAGCCGAGTGGTGCGTGAGACATAGGTGCGCGAAAGCGCAAATCCCATGAGCGTACAGCAAACTCATCATTAATATTATATACCGAGCGCAGATACAAACCTGCATCAAGCGTGCGATGGTCAACATCGAACGACGAAACAATATTTTTCTTCATACTTATTGTGTTTTTCGATTTATTAAACTACTGAGCGCAAAGTTACTATTTTTTTTCATCATTAACATAAAATATTGTATCTTCGCAGATGTAAATCTAAAAAAAACTACTAACGCTATGCAAACTACCACTACCTCTGACCATAGAGTTTACTTCTTGGACTACCTACGTGTTGTGGCATGCTTCATGGTAATACTCGTACACTGCATCGAGCCATTCTACCTTGGTGATGGCGGTACGGTCATTGCATCGAAGAGCGATGCGCTATGGGTTACGTGCATCAACTCTCTACTACGCATTGCCGTACCACTCTTTGTGATGATATCGAGCTACCTGCTTGTACCCATTGCCAGCTCTACCGAGAAGTTCTACCGTAGGCGTGTGGAGCGTGTAGCAATTCCGTTTATCATCTTCTCACTTGCCTATGCCATAATCCCTACGTGGGGATCAGGTGGCGAGGTAGACATCCTTAGCAACCTCAAAGTTCTCACGTTCAACTTCTTACCCCTTAGTGGTCACCTATGGTTTGTATATATGATGCTTGGCGTGTACCTCATAATGCCTATCATATCGCCATGGTTGGAGCGAGTGTCGGCACGTGGCGAGCGTATGTTCCTTGCACTATGGATATTAGCCACCGCCGTACCCTTCATCCGAGAGGTTAGCGAGGCAGTACGTGGCAGCGTAGGAATATGGGGCGAGGCGAGCTGGAACGAGTTTGGCACACTCTACTACGTAAGTGGCTTCATAGGCTATGTCGTGGCAGCGCACTACATTCGCAAGTATGTCGATTGGGGCGTAGGCAAGACCCTTGCCGTAGCACTCCCTATGCTTGCTGTAGGCTACGCCATTACGGCAATACCGTTCTATGCGGCTATTCCAGAGAGCTACCCCGTACACGAAAGCATAGACCTTGCCATAGAGATGGAGCTTAGCTGGTCGTTTGCCTCGCTGGGTGCAGCGCTGCAGACATTGGCGGTATTTCTGCTCTTCCGCCTTATAAAGCGCCCTTGCAAGGCTTATCCTCTCTTTGCCCACATCTCGAAGCGCAGCTATGGCATCTATCTTGCCCATATGTTTGTGCTTGTACCTGTGTTTGGATGGGTAAATAGCTGGGGCATGGCAACACCCCTTGTGATGATTATCTCGGCGGTGCTTACAATGATAATTACGGCAATCCTCGTTGAGATTATCGCACTACTCCCTAAGAGCAAATATATCGTTGGTTAATATGATGTTTCGTACCGAACTACAGCTTAAGCCCTGGAGTGAGAGGCTCGACTACCACAGCCGTATAATGTCGCTTGGCTCGTGCTTCGCCAATAACATAGCTAAAAGGCTTGCTGCAAGCAAGTTTAAGGTTACGGAGTCGCCTACGGGCATACTCTTTAACCCCGCATCCATAGCTCGCAGCATGGAGCTTATGGTGGGTGGCCATTGCATTGACCCTCAGTCGCTCATACACATAGGCACAAGGGTGCTAAGCTACGATTTTCACTCAGACCTCAGTGGTCAGAGTGTGGAGAGCGCCACAGCCATGATGCACGAGGCATTATATTATGGTGGTGAGGCTATTAAGCATAGCGACATCATTATCGTTACGCTCGGCACAGCATGGGTCTACCGCCTACGTTCCACAGGCGAGGTGGTGGCAAACTGCCATAAGCAGCCAGCAAGCAACTTTAGTCGTGAGCTACTCTCGGTAGATGAGTGCGTGGAGTGCTTGGAGCGCATCGTGACACTCGCACCACGACGTGTGGTCTTTACGCTCAGCCCCGTACGCCATCTTGGTGAGGGATTGGAGGATAACTCGCTGAGCAAAGCTACGCTACGTGTTGCCATAGGCCGAGTATGTGCCTCACACCCTGAGCGTGTAGACTACTTCCCATCATACGAGATTATGCTCGACGACCTACGTGACTACCGCTTCTACGCCTCGGACATGCTCCACCCCTCGGACACAGCCGTAGACTATATCGTGGATAAGTTCTACGACATAGCCCTTAGTAACGAGGCTAAAGCACTGAAGCTCAAGGTAGACCGAATTATCCAAGCATCGAAGCATCGCCCCTTTGACCCTTCATCTGATGAGCATAAGGCATTCTGCAGCGCACAGCTTAAGACAATAGAGAGCATCGACGGAGTAGATTTATCCAAAGAAAAAGCATATTTCGAGAGTATGTTACAAATAAATTTGTAACTTTGCCGAATATTTTGAACCACATGAAACGACTTTATCTAATACTCTGCACCGCAATACTCTGCCTAACACCCTACACCCTATGGGCAACAGAGCCTCCAAAGCTCGTTGTCAACATCGTTGTAGGCTCGATGCGTGGTGGCGACCTTGAGCGCTACAAGAGCAACTTTACGGAGCAGGGATTCCGCCGTCTTTTGCGTGATGGCGTAAGCTACGATAAGGCATACTACACATTCTCGACACTCAACACCGCCTCGGGACTTGCAACACTCTCAACAGGTGCCAACCCCTCGGTACATGGCGTTGTTGGCGATAGCTGGTGGAGCCATACCGACGCAAAGCTCATTACGCTGATAAACGACCCCAAGGCATTCCCTGTAGAGTTCAGCACAGGCTCTGGAAACTACTCGCCACACCGCCTCACAGCACCTACCGTTGGCGATATGCTCCTAAGCACCAACCCACGCTCAAAGCTCTTCAGCGTATCGGTAGAGCCTCTCGGAGCCATCATCCTCAACGGCAAGCAGGGCATGGCGCTATGGGCAGAGAAGAAGCAGACTTTCTGGACAACATCCTCTGTCTACAGCGACAAGCTACCAGCATGGATTACCGACTATAACAAGGCTGGCAACAACGAGCAGTATGTCGAGAAGCGCTGGCAGCCACTCTATAAAGCCTCGATGTACGTAAACCACGAGGTAGCCATAATCGAGGGCATCAAGGATAAGGCCACACACCTTATCACAGGCGTAGACCTCGACCTTGGCGATACGCTCTATAGCAGTCTGCAATATACCCCAGCGGGAAATAGTGCAACACTTAATTTTGCCGCTGAAATAATACGTCGTGAGGCTCTCGGAGGTGACGCAGACACAGATATCATAAACATCTACCTCGACGCTGCACGTAACATTGCGCAGACCTACGGCACAGAGTCTATCGAGTACGAAGATATGCTCTACCGCCTCGATAAGGATCTCATATGGTTCCTTGACTCGGTATACGCTCAGGTGGATAGTGGCGATGTGGTGGTAGTCGTTACCTCGGATCATGGCACCTCTCCATCCTACAATGCCGCAGGCTCAACACCCCGCCACCGCTTCAACTACCGCCAGATGGAGGTCATCGTAAATGCCTTTCTCGGAGGCCGTCATGGTGCAGATAACTACGTGGCAGGATATGCCAACAAGAGCATCTATCTTAACCACGCCACAATAGCCAATAAAAAGCTGTCGTACAACGATATATGCGAGGAGGTAGCCACCTTCCTACTACAGCTTCAGGGCATCTCTAATGCCGTAACAGCAACATCGATGCGCAACACCTCGTTTAGCCATGGTCGCTCAGAGCTTATGCAAGAGGCGTTCTATGGCGCACGTAGTGGCGACATCCTCATAGATTTTGTTCCGGGATGTATTATCGAGGATGATGACCATCGCTCGCTACCCACTGCAGGATACAACTATGACCGCCATGTGCCACTCATCATCTCTCGTGGCAGAGGTGAGGGACGCACAGTGAGCAATATAGTGGACATTGCCAGCTTGGCACCCACACTATGCCACATTCTTGGCATTGCACAACCATGGGCAAGTAGTCTACAACCTCTTGAATAATAACAATTACAAGTATATGACAACAGACGCAATACAAGAGAGCATAATCGAGGAGTTCTCGATATTTGATGATTGGCTCGACAAGTACGACTACCTCATAAGCCTAAGCGAGGAGCTTCCAGCAATAGATGCCAACAAACGCACTGACAAATACCTTATTGAGGGTTGTCAGTCACGTGT
This sequence comes from Alistipes sp., assembly GCA_045590115.1. Taxonomy (GTDB): domain Bacteria; phylum Bacteroidota; class Bacteroidia; order Bacteroidales; family Rikenellaceae; genus Alistipes. The sequence goes on from JAZNQJ010000047.1 coordinate 7,240, forward strand.
ATGGGTAGCTGCGGAGCTTCGTGATGGCAAGGTATACTACACTGCCGACAGCGACGCCATAATCACCAAGGGCATTATCGCCCTGCTCATACGTGTGATGAATGGCCGTACACCAGCGGAGGCTGCAGCACTCGACCTATACTTCATCGACGCTATAGGTCTGGGCGAGAACCTATCGCCAACACGCAGCAATGGTCTTAGAGCAATGATTCAGCAGATGAAGCTCTACGCCTTAGTATTCTCTAAACAACAGTAACAATGACACCAGAGCAGATACTTCAAGTTGAGAAGAACATAGTTCTTACACTTAAGAACATATACGACCCCGAGATTCCCGTAAACATCTACGATCTCGGCCTTATCTACGAGATTAACTTTGACCCTGAGGGTACTGCCGATATCATCATGACACTCACAGCGCCCAACTGTCCTATGGCCGATATGTTGCTTGCCGACATTAATCGTGAGGTAGGCAAGATTGATGGTGTAAACAAGGTTAACATCACCCTTACGTTTGAGCCTCAGTGGGATAAGTCTATGATGTCGGAGGAGGCACTCATCGAACTTAACCTACTCTAAGCCTTTGACTATGTCCAAGCATACGCAGCGTAATGTATCGGTATGCCATGATGGTATTCTACAGATGGAAAATACCGAGCGAGAGTCACTCTTCACTCGCCTCGTTGCGGAACGCTACGCACGCAAGAGCGTAGATGTTATGCACATTTATGACGCTGTACGGTGCAATTGGAACGAGACCTTCTACCTGATGTTCCTACGCACGTTAGGCGGTGCGGATAATAAGATTGCAATGACCACTCTTGGCCAACGTGTCAGCTACAACATACTCCAACGAGAGAAACACTCACTAATCTCGCTCGAGGCTATGTTGCTCGGTGGCTCAGATCTGCTACACATCTATCCCGATGATGACTACACAGTGCGTCTAAAGGAGGAGTTCAGGCATCTTAGTAGTAAGTACGGTATTGTGCCTATGAGTGCCAAAGAGTGGCAGCTCTCACCTCGCTACATCTATAACCACCCCACGCTGCGTATCACACAGGTAGCCTCGTGTCTATACCACAGCACACTCACCATGAGCCAAGCCATTGAGTGCAGTAGTGTTAATGACGTATACGCACTCTTTGCAGGCGAGACATCTGACTATTGGCTCAAGAACTTTATCCCCAATACCCAATCCTCGCTCAGCACTCAGCGCATAGGCCTGTTCAAGAGCGAACTTCTCGGCATCAACCTTGTGGCCGCAGTGATGTATGCCTACGGCAGCTACACACATTCGGATGATATATTAGCACGTGTGTTCCAGCTTTTGGACAAGATTCCCGCCGAGAGCAACTACCTTACCAACCCATGGTATAGCGCAGGTGTAGAGCCAAGCAATGCCACCACCAGCCAAGCGCTCATACAGCTTAGCAAGGAGTACTGCCTACGCCACCGCTGTGCGGAGTGTCCGCTTGCACAGCACCTGCACATCACAACAAAGTAAGGATGGGTTACAATGAGCTACGATGGACATAGAAATCCATAGAGACCTATAGAAACTCATAAAAGCCCCATATTATCCCATTTTCCCCCACTACCAATCACTATTTTTTTTGACTCATTCCCAAATATCAAAAATATTTTGTAAATTTGCACGAATTATGCCCATAGTGCATAATTGGCTGTGTAACACAATAGTGAAAATAAATATTTAGAACATGGATATAGCATCGAAAATTATCAAACTTTTCTTCGGCTCAAAGGCCGACAAGGATCGTAAGGAGATAACACCTTATGTCGAGAAGATCAAGGCTATCTACCCTACAATCTCTGCTCTTACAAACGATGAGCTTCGCTCTCGCTCGGCAGCACTCAGCAAGTCAATCGCTGACTTTATCGCCGACGACGAGGCATCAATCGTAAAGAACAAGGAGCTGCTCGAGCGCCCCGAGACATCACTCAAGGATAAGGAGCGCATATCTAAGGATATCGACACCACAACAAAGCGTATCGATGATAAGATTGAGCAGAAGCTCGAGGAGATTCTCCCAGAGGCATTTGCCATTATGAAGGATACTGCACGCCGCTTTGCCGAGAACGACACCGTAGTGGTTACTGCCAACGACTTTGACCGTAACCTCGCAGCAACACGCCAGGACCTTGTGACCATTGATGGCGACAAGGCGATATATAGCAGCGAGTGGACTGCCGGTGGTAATGTCATCAAGTGGGACATGGTACACTACGACGTACAGCTCTTTGGTGGCGTAGTGCTTCACAAGGGACGCATCGCCGAGATGGCAACGGGTGAGGGTAAGACCCTTGTAGCAACACTCCCTGTATTCCTCAACGCCTTGGCACATAAGGGTGTTCATGTGGTTACCGTCAACGACTACTTGGCACGTCGTGATGCCGAGTGGATGGGTCCTATGTATCAGTTCCATGGCCTCTCGGTAGCATGCATCGACAACACACGCCCCAACTCGGAGGAGCGTCGCAAGGCATATATGGCCGATATCACGTTTGGTACAAACAACGAGTTCGGCTTCGACTACCTTCGTGACAACATGGCATCAGCACCTAAGGACTTGGTGCAGCGCAAGCACCACTTTGCCATTGTCGATGAGGTCGACTCGGTGCTTATCGACGATGCCCGTACGCCACTTATCATCTCAGGCCCTGTGCCTAAGGGTGGCGACCAGCTCTTTGCTGAGTTCCAGCCTGCTGCACGATATATCTACGACCTTCAGAGCAAGATGTCATCGGCTGATGTTGCTGAGGCTAAGCGTCTGTTCAACGAGGGCGACCATGTAGAGGCTGGTAAGCTACTTCTTCGTGCCTATAAGGCAATGCCTAAGTATAAGGCGCTCATCAAGTTCCTCTCGGAGCCAGGTGTGAAGGTACTCTTGCAGAAGACCGAGAACTTCTACATGCAGGACAACGAGAAGCGCATGCATGAGATTACGGACGATAACTTCGTAATCCACGACGAGAAGATGAACTCGTTGATCCTTACAGATAAGGGTCATGAGGTGGCATCACGCCGCTTTAATGAGGATGGCTTCTTCATCCTCCCAGATATTGGCGCACGTATCGCTGAGCTTGAGCATAGCGACCTATCGGCAGAGGAGCGTGCCCAGCAGAAGGATGGTCTACTCTCGGAGTATGCCATCAAGGCTGAGCGTGTACACACCATGAACCAGCTACTTAAGGCCTACTTCATGTTCGAGAAGGAGGTTGAGTATGTGCTTATCGATGGCAAGGTAAAGATTGTCGATGAGCAGACAGGCCGTATCAAGGAGGGTCGCCGCTACTCGGATGGCTTGCACCAGGCTATCGAGGCCAAGGAGAACGTAAAGGTGGAGGATGCTACGCAGACCTACGCAACCATCACTCTTCAAAACTACTTCCGCATGTACCACAAGCTCGCAGGTATGACCGGTACCGCAGAGACTGAGGCTTCGGAGTTCTGGAGCATCTACAAGCTCGATGTTGTGGTAATCCCTACCAATAAGGCCGTAATTCGTGACGACCGTGAGGACCTTGTATATAAGACCGCACGTGAGAAGTATAACGCCGTTATCGCCGAGGTCGTAAGGCTTGTTGGCGAGGGTCGCCCTGTGCTTGTGGGTACTACATCGGTGGAGATTTCAGAGCTATTGAGCCGTATGCTTAAGATTCGTGGCATCAAGCACAACGTGCTGAATGCTAAGCAGCACCAGCTTGAGGCACAGATTGTTGCCGAGGCGGGACGCAGCGGTCAGGTTACCATCGCTACCAACATGGCGGGTCGTGGTACCGATATCAAGCTCTCGGCAGAGGTTAAGGAGTGTGGAG
>JAZNQJ010000048.1:0-8085 GCA_045590115.1 Alistipes sp.
TTAGATACAACGCTCGGCGAATTTCATAGCGATGGGCTGTACTAAAACGTACTGCTCATTGCTATTGATAATTCGTTAGCGGACGTAGATAATGACTTATCACGGCAAAGAACGACAAAATACTCTTTTTATTCAGCCTCTTTTGCCGTTTAGCGTGCTATACGGCGAGAATCACTCTTACGACTCTCATTGCGCTTTGCAACCTCTGATTGAAGTGTTGCCCTACGCTGCTGCTCGATAGCCTTACGATCGGCATCGCTAACCGTAAACTCAACGCCCTGTGTACGCTCAATGCGGATATCGCTAACCGTTGGGGCCTTAACATTCAACGTTCGTAGCGTCAATGCTGAAGGCTCCCCGCCATAGGTCTTGAAGGCTTCAGGCTCTGAGGCACCATCCTCAGTCAAGTAGATAACCTTGCGGAAGAGCTTGCTTGGCATAAACATGGCGTCGTAGGCAACAGCAACGACAGTCATCTCTGTAGCCATTGGCACCGAAAGAATTATGTTCTTAAGAGTATATCCCATATTGAGGTCCTCATAGAACATATCATCGGGGAAGGTATTCTCATCGCTAAGGTCACGACCATATATTGCAAAGTAGAACTCCTCATACTCGCCCTCAATATTTACCGACATTGGCACGATAGCCTCATTATCGCAACCCTCAAACTGCGAGTAGCCATACTCGAATAGTGCCTCGCCATCCCAATACTCGCTCCACTCTACCGAGATGTTGATGTCGGCATACTCCATGGCGTTGGTAGTAAACACATCGCTAAATATCACATCGGTGATAAACTCTGCAGTGTCGTAGTCCATGATTACCACGCCAATCTTATAGTCGGTTTCAGGACGCAGGTCGTAGGCTGTAGTGTTGATATATCCCTGAGTAAGCTCCCATGATGAGAATGCTGGGATGTCACCGTCATAGTAGTTGTTCACAATGGTTGTTGTGATATAGGCCTTAGCCTCCTCTGCCGTAAAATCAGCAGGATAGACTAACCAATTGTAGAAGTGTCCCTTGTCCGAAGGGTCAATCTCAATCCAGGCAGTGTCAGAGCCAGGGACAACATTAAACGCAAAGGTACAATCCTTAGGATCGCCAGAGGCTGTTGTTGTCACCTCAATCTTTATCATGTCGGTAGTCATCGTACCCGCAGTGCTACCAAATGCAAGGATTGTATAGTTGGTCTGAGGACGCATGCGTGAGAACGTACGTAAAGAGTCACCATTGGATAGATACTCCGATACAAGGTAGTCGTACTTTGTCATCACAAGGTTATATATCTCGGCATCACTCATACCAGCGATATCCTCACTCTTCAAAGGGATAACCACATAAGGGTCGTTGTTAGTGGTCTTTACCGCCACAGTAACCTGCGATTGGTTAACATCACGAATCTCTACCGTAAGTTTATTCTCGGACTGCTCAGCAGCTGGCACAGTATACTCTGCAGTAGACACCTCGCCTATGAGGTTACAATCCTCGTCCCACTTGGCGGCGTAGAGGATATACTTTTTTCCAGCCTTAACACGCTCCCAGCCATCCTCAACAGTATCAATCTCGTTATACATATCGAAGAAGTCCTTGCGGTCGTCAATAAAATCGTAGTACATGAAGTCCGCAATGCCAGCCTCAATCTCGCCCTGCTGGATGGCATCACGAAGGTTATCACTTTCGGCCAACGCCTTCCACGCCTCAATCTCTGACTCTGTAGCCACGCCATGGTAGAAGTTAACACCCTTGTGCGATGGTGTCACCACAAACTCCATGATGTAGTCCTCCTCCTTAATATCGAAGGTAAAGGTGATGTCGCCCTCGTATGGCTTCTCGGTGGTCGCCTCTCGTGCCACGATATCCGTAGTACGCTCACCATCGACCGTAAGGCCGTAGACATATACCACAAACTCGGTCTGGGGCGTAGGGCCCGAAATCTCAATATCCTTCTGCGTGCCCATGCCTACCATATCGACAAGGAACTCCTCTCGGCTGATACCATAGCTCTCGGCCAGGTACTCGAAGTATGCCAAGTCAGAGATATAGATCTCCTCATCGCTGAGCTTCTGATCCCAATACTCCTTGTATGTTACCATAGGTATCCATGTCATGTCAGGGTGCGAAGCCTCTACATTAAAGGTGATAGATGTAGGGCCAACCTGTGTAATCTCAATTTCGAGCGATAGATTCTCACGTGGAATCTCGATGTTGGGTTGCATTACTGTAATCTCAACATCCTCAGCACCCTCATACATGAAGACTACGTTGATTACACGGCCTACAGTGGTGGCATTCTTATCGGCCGAGAAGCTGATTTTATCATCGCCAATCTCTACCAAGAGCCAATCTGCAAGAGACTCGACCTCAAGGGGCTTGCGTTGTTCAGCAGCTACATTCTCGATTGTGTAGCCAATCTCAATACTCTCGCCATGAGAGTCGAGAGTTACCTCTGTGGCGTCAACCTTGATTACAGGTGTCTTCCCAGGGGTTGATGATGGCTCCTTCTCGCACGATGCCAAGCCAGCTACAAGAAGCAGTGCCACCAACAATAGTTTGATGTGTTTCATTGTGTGTGTTGTTAATGTTTTATGTGTGTGTGTCCAAAATTTACAGGAATCGCTCCGCAGTCGAACGTGTTACCTCTGACTGCGACATAGGGATATCCGCTGGCAGCTCAGAGCGTGTATATACCGAGATATCTGTTTCATCAGCGATATCTGTCCATGTCATAGTGTCGCCATCGATAACCACGCCGTACGATGCGCTCCATGCTACCCCATCGGTATATACGCCTGAGATTATGCCGCTGTCGAAGTTTACGTTGCTATAGAACAGCTCCCACTCACGGCTCTCGAGCTTTTGCCATAGTGTCACCACACCATCCTCAGTAATTGTCATATATACGTCGAATGATGGGGTTACGCCACGCCATAGCGTTAAGTGCCAAGTACCCGCCAAATCTGAGGTATCGGCATCGCCACCCACAGGGGGTGTTGGAGGTGTTGGCGGCGTTGGCGTATCATCCTTAGGGATTGTGATTGTCACAACCTCCGAAAGGCGCACCTTTCGCTCAGCTCCCGCAACAACAGCACCCGCAAACTCATACTCTTTGCCCTCATCGAATGATGATAGCGCAAGCGAGAGGTTTATACCGCCATCGGTCAGCTCCACCTCAGCCTTATTCTCCCAATTGTATTGCTCGCCACCCATCTCACGATAGTATACGTAGTATTCCAGGTAGTGGTAGTCGGGACGCTCTACGCCATCAAACCACACCTTGACACTCTCTACCTCAATCTCGATATTATCGCCTACGATAGCCACATTTGGCTTTGAGAACTCGGCAGTAACCTCAGCATACTCAGTCTCAAACTCACTCTCATTGGTGGTTATAGGCTCAAACTCACTATTTGCTGGGGTGATAGTCACACGGTAGAGATATCTGCTACTCTCATCGAGATACACACCACCCTCCTCAGGCAGTGTCACACTCTCCTTACCTGTCATATTTACCTCAACCCACTCAGGTTCTGTACGTTTACGAGCATACTCGAGCTTCACACTCTTTATCTCCTGAGCCACGCCATCGACCAAGTATTCTACATTCGAAAGCGTGATAGATGCAGTAAAGCCATTAGCCACAACCTCAGCATCGCACTTTATCTCGCACGTAGGCGTATGCTCCTTAGTAACGATTGGGAATGGGCTACCACTCGCACTGCCATACTCACTATCTTCGATACATACATAAGCATTGTAGCGAGTTTCAGACTCAAGGTCATCTATTTGGAAGATTATATGTGTTGCATTGCTCTCAGACATTGAGTAGTGCGTAACCTTCGTTTTGTTTGACTCATTGCCCTCAACATAGTACTCCAAGTAGATAGTTGCGCCATCGTACTTAACGCCATCAACGGTGATATATGGTTTGAGCATATCAATGGTTGCGCTATTCGTTGTGGTTGTCACCTCAACAGAGCCAAAACAGAAGTCAACATTAGGCTCAGTGGTTATAGTTGGCTCACAGGCAGCAAAGAGCAGTGCGCCTAAAAATATATATAGGTATCTTTTCATCTTCATTCAATTTTGAGGTTACAACCATCCGCCATTCTCGGCCTTAGCGCCACGAACAACCAACTCAAACTCTCGCTCTACGACCATACCTCCCATAGTGTCGCCACCACCAACCGTCGGGCCACCAATGATAGCATACACCTTGATACGGCCTGAGCCAGGCTTGTTACACTGTATCGAGAGCATACCATTCTCGATGCGTGGTTTACCCTGCATGCCAAGGGCATCGCGCACCTCGTCCGAAACCTCACAACCCTGATATGCAAGATCCTCAGAGCCTCCACCAAAGTACTCATCAAGTGATAGCGATGTTGACACACCGGTCTTAAAGTATAGACAAGGTGTAGAGTCGAGCTGCATAAGCAGCAGGTGTGCATCGATATATCCTGAGCCGAGTTTCTTGGCATAAGGCTCAAGCTGCATATTGAGGTATGAGCCTGTGTCATAGTCAAAGTAACGCTTTACACCTATCTGATACTGATTTATATCGTGTACCGAGGTCTGAATAAGTGTACGCAGATAGTCGGGCGTAAGCGTATAGCCCTGCTTTAGGGCATACGACAGTGCAAGGGCTGCACAACCCGTAACGTGAGGCGTAGCCATCGATGTACCCTGCATATACTCATAGCCATAAAAGTCCGTCGATGTTGAAGATATGCAGAATAGCGTACCATAGTTAGCATCGCCACCTGGAGCCACAACATTACAGCCAGGACCATAGTTAGTGTAGTAAGCTGCAGTATAGTCCGACGACATGGCCGTAACACAGACATACTCGTGGTAAGCACCTGGATAGCAAGGCTGATGATAGGTCTCATTACCCGCAGCAAAGATTGCCACGCCACCCTCCATAACACCATCCAAGCGAGCGTTACTCTGGAAATAGTCGATAGCCTCCTTAAGCACCGAGTCATATCTCACAAAATCATTGTCCGAGATATAGGCATCAGGCTCATAGCCCCATGAGTTGTTGATAATCACAGCACCATTGTCGGCAGCATATTGGAAGCCACGTGCAATCTGATGCTGATAGCAGCTCTCATCACCCTCGAAAATCTGGATAGACATGAGACGAACACCATCGTTATTACCCGTACCACCAGCGATACCACATACGGCATAGCCATTGTTGTTCACTGCAGAGATAGTACCCGCCACATGAGTACCGTGATCATCTGCGGTAATTTTACCTGAGTCCGCAACGAAGTTATAACCATGAATATCATCGACATAGCCGTTGCTGTCGTCGTCGATACCCATCTGGCCATTCTGCTCCGCCTCGTTAACCCACATATTATCCTTAAGGTCGGGATGTTCTGTCATAATACCACCATCCATTACCGCCACGATAACACGACGATCACCTGCGGTATACTTCCATGCATTAAGCAGGTTAATATCTGCTCCTGCCAAGCACTGATTAGGGTTATCGGCATAGGCTGCAAGCGAGCCATCGTTGTAGTAGTGCCACTGATATGGTAGCTCAGGATCATTGAATGGCATCTCGACAGAGCGTGTAGGCTCAGGACGTGACACAGGCATAGGCTGAGCCTCGCTCACGATACGCTTAAGTTTGATATCATACTCCACACGTTCAACCTCTTCGAGAGCGGCAATACTTTCGGCAACACTCTTAGTATCAAGCTCCTCGTCGAAATGCACCAACATCCAGCGATCGAGGCTCTCGTTGCCGGTAGCCTTTGGAAACAGAGACTCGACAGTTAGCTCGATACCCTCAACCTCGATTGGCGAGTTGATATCTGCAACACGCACCGTAAGGCGGCCACGTGCTGCGGTGTCGCTCCAATTATGAATCTTATCGCTCGGAGGCGTTGAGGTTATACCGCCGTCGATATCCTCTCTAACACATGAGAGGAGCGTAAGGGAAATAAGGGTGGTTAGGAATAGTCTATTCATCTTCAAAGTTATAGGCTAAAATGTTCCAAGCTTAAAGACAATCTTGTTGCAGTATAGCTCATCGGCCTCAAGCACAATAGTTGGGAACTCGGGATGGTTCACAGCATCGCTATAGGCCTGACACTCAATAGCTACACCAGCGTAGTCATCGTAATACTTATCCGACTTGGTCTTAGGGCAGCCGCCTGAGAGCCAATTTCCGGTATAGAGTACTGCAGCAGGCTGTGACGACAGCACCGTAACCTTACGGCCTGTAGCATCACAACGTAGCTCGCCAACCTCCTTGAGGATATTCTTTTTGTAGCCATCAACCACAAAGCAGTGGTCGTAGCCTCTATAGGTACGTATGTTGTTGAACTCTGCATCAATCTCATCGCCAAACTTTCGCCATGAGGTAAAGTCGAGAGGTGTACCTGCAACATCAAGCAACTTGCCCGTAGGAATCTGCACACTATCCATCTCAAGCACCTTAGAGCAGTCGAGGCGTAGCTCATGGTCGAGGATACTCTTGCCCGAACCCTCGCCATGAAGGTTCCAATAGAGGTGGTTGGTAAGGTTCACTACCGTAGTTTTGTTTGACTTAGCGAGGTATGTAATCTCAAGGTTGTCCTCATCATCAAAGTCATAGACAGCCTCAACCACAAGCTCGCCAGGGTATCCCTGCACCATATCCTCGGCTACGTAGCTGAACACCACACGATTGGTCTCAACACGACCCTCCCAATAGCGGTTAGCAAAGCCCTTAGAGCCACCATGTAGGTGGTTAGGGCCATTGTTTACCTCAAGGCGGTACTCAACCCCATCAACGACCATATGACCACGTGCAATACGGCCAGCAACACGACCTACGCTCTTGCCACTCGCTGCACCATCGCCGATATAGCTTGTTGGCTCAGCGTAGCCCAAAGCCACGTCATCAATCTTGCCATCACGATCAGCAAACTTAACGCTCACGATAGATGCGCCAATATTACATAGCTGCACCTCCGAGCCACGCTCATTACGCATGGTGTAGAGGATGATGCCCTCGCCCTCAGGCGTAGAGCCCCAAATATGTTGCAAAATCTCCATTACTCCATAGGTGTTACGTTAGTCATAAGAGCGTCGATACGCTTGAGACACTCTGACTTGCCGATAAACTCTGTCACGTCAAACATACCAGGACCCTTACCAGCACCTACCAATGCCAAGCGCAAGGTATTCATAACCTGGCCAAGAGAGTAGCCCTCAGCCTCAATCCATGCACGTACTACTGTCTCGGTATTCTCCTTAGAGAAGTCCTCGATACCCTCAAGCACGCCACGCAAAGCCTTGAGCATGGCTGGGTTATCGCCCTTCCACTGCTTCTTGGTAAGCTTCTCATCATACTCCGTAGGTGCTACGAAGAAGAACGACGTGAGATCCCACATATCTGTGGTGAGTGTCATACGCTCCTTCATGATGCCCGCAGCCTTGCCAGCAACCTCGTCCGAAACCTCGATGCCATGCTCACGCAAGATAGGCTGCATAAACACTGCAAGCTCCTCATCCTTGAGATTGTGCATATACTGAGCATTAAACCACTTAGCCTTATCGGGCTGGAAACGAGCGCCAGCCTTGGATACACGGTCAAGCGAGAAGGTGTCGATACGCTCCTGCATAGAGAAAATCTCCTGCTCGGTACCTGGGTTCCAGCCAAGCAACGAGAGCATATTGATAAAGGCACCTGCCAAGTAGCCATCCTCACGATAGCCACGTGCGGTCTCGCCCGTTGGAGATGTCCAGAATAGCGGGAATACGGGGAAGCCCATCTTGTCGCCATCACGCTTTGAGAGCTTACCGCTGCCCGTAGGCTTAAGTAGTAGTGGCAGGTGTGCAAACTCTGGCTGAGTATCTGTCCAGCCAAAGGCACGATACAACAAATAGTGCAAAGGCAACGATGGCAACCACTCCTCGCCACGAATAACATGCGAAACCTCCATAAGGTGGTCGTCGACGATGTTGGCGAGGTGATATGTAGGCAGGGCATCTGCCGACTTATAGAGCACCTTATCGTCAAGCGTAGAGGTGTTCATCTCGACATGACCACGTATAAGGTCATCCATCTTCACCACC
>JAZNQJ010000049.1:0-6527 GCA_045590115.1 Alistipes sp.
TAATTTACTTTTTAGTCACCCCTTTTTTGTTAAAAAATCTGCCAAAACGCTTGCAAATACGAAAAATGTAGTATATCTTTGTGATATCAAAATGATATCATTCGTATGGTGGCTTTTGATAGAAGTTGATGATTCGTTAAACCAAAACCTTATAACTATGAAAAACTACACTTATTCAGGATGGAAGCTCAATGGCTTCGTTGCTCTTATTGCCAACCTTGCGTTGTTGGCTGCAATGGTCTACTCTATCGTGGTGCTTGCTGGTAGCGAGACACTCGTTGTGTGGGCGCTTGTGACACTTATTCTTACGGCAATTGCTGGTTTCCTAATGCTCTTTGGCTACATCATGCTTGAACCTAACGAGTCACGTGTATTGCTATTCTTTGGTAACTATCGTGGTACGTTCTATGACACAGGCTTCTGGTGGATTAACCCATTTATGACAGCTAAGAAGCTCTCAATGCGTGCGCGTAACCTTAACGTTGACCCTATCAAGGTTAACGACAAGGCGGGTAACCCAATCCTTATCGGCTTGGTGGTTGTGTGGAAGATTAAGAACGATGGCGCATATAATGCTGTGTTCGAGATTGATGCTCCTGAGGTTGTCGGTGCTACGCCAAACACACGTATGAACGTGCTTGAGAACTTCGTGGCTGTGCAGAGCGACTCGGCACTACGTCAGGTAGCAGGTATGTATGCTTACGATGAGAATACCAACTCAGACTCTGAGGAGGTGACACTACGCTCTGGTGGCGATGAGATTAACGAGCGTCTTACCGAGGAGCTTAACGACCGTCTCTCTATTGCAGGTATCGAGGTTATCGAGGCACGCCTTAACTACCTTGCCTACGCTCCAGAGATTGCTGCGGCAATGCTCCGTCGCCAGCAGGCAGATGCTATCATCTCGGCACGTGAGAAGATTGTCGAGGGTGCTGTATCAATGGTTAAGATTGCACTTGAGCGTCTCTCTTCGGAGGAGGTTGTAGAGCTTGATGAGGAGCGCAAGGCAGCTATGGTGAGCAACCTGCTTGTTGTCCTCTGCGCAGATGAGGCCGCACAGCCTGTCGTGAACACCGGCACTTTGCATAACTAATAACGTAAAAAAGTTCCCCTATGGCTACGAAGGAGTCAAATATGCGCAGCTTCGTACTTCGCATTGACGGCGAGACGATGGAGGCACTCGAGAAGTGGGCTGCCGACGAGTTTCGTTCGACCAATGGTCAGCTGCAATGGATTATCGCCGAGGCCTTGCGTCGCAGTGGGCGCAAGCCTCGTGCAAAACGTAAAACTAAGGAGGAGCAAAGCAATGAAGAGTAGATTTAACATCTGGAAGTTCAACTACCGAGATATCGAGCGTAAGGCTAACCGCCGCCTCGGCAAGAAGGAGGACGATTGGAAGATGGGCATCGGCAACTGGGCTGTTTTGATAGTTCTGTTCGTGCTTATCGAGCTTAAACCTATCCCGGATAGTGTGCCTTATGCCGAGTGGATAAGTCTGCTTATTGCCCTCTTTGTCCTCTTTGTGGTACTCTTCATACGGTTTCGTCGCCAAGCACCTCGCACCTGTTGGCGCAACGCCACCTGGGCACTGGCGATGTGGGCTTCGGTAATATCGGTTGCTCCTCTCCTGCTCTATTGGTTAAAGGAGTTTCCGTGGGATTTGACCTGGCAGATTATTGCTGCATCCTCTGTTTTATGGCTCGCTGCCCTCGGTTGCTACCTGCGCCTGCGCTATATACGTCGCCGCTCACAAGAGATTGTCTTGCGCCTTCGCTTGGAGCGTAAACGCCGTAAGATGGAATACCTCTAAACACCTTGTGCTATGAATGGCTGGATTATCCTAAGTATTGTTGCCTCGATAGCCCTTGTGCTGATGTGTGTGGCGATATTGTTTGGTCGTGGCGATTGGCTTGTTTACGAACTCCGAGGCGACGACCGCGATAAGTTCAACCTTGCGCGACTGCGTGTGATAACGGCAATAGAGTATTTGTCGATAGTGCTCTTTTTGTGGGTATCACACATCTTCGACTTTAGTGATTGGATATTTTTTATCGGCATTCTGCTAATCTCTGTCGTTATGGGCCTTATTAAGAGTATGTGGGCAATAAAAAAACTCTAAACATCTATGCTTATGAAACGTTTTATTATCGTAATAATCTCTATACTTGCCGCATCTACAATTAGTGCGCAGAATGTTACTCAGTATCAAAGCTCTGAGGTGGAGGCTACAAAGGAGTACCAAGAGGGTAACATCTATCAGCAAGACCTGCTACTATATGCCGATATGCTCGCAACGACCCACCCATACTATGCCGATGCTAAGCACCGCAAGGAGCTTATGCGTGAGGTGCGTAAGAGCTATAAGGAGTGTGCAACGCTTAGCGATGTTGCCAGCTTTAAGCTGTTGTTGGCACGTATTGCTGCCAAGCTCGGCGATGGACATACCGCCATATCGTATTGGACCAATATGGATATGATATTTCCCGTACGCATGGCTATAAATGGCGATAAGTCAGCTATTATAGATGTAACTTCCCAAGAGCATCGAGCATTGCTCGGTAAGAGTGTCACGCACATTGGCGGTCGCCCACTAAAGGGTATCCTCGCTCAGGCACGTAAGATTGTGAGTGCCGACAACGACGTTAACTTTGAGAATCTCGTTAAGGACTACCTAATGTTTACGGAGTTTTGGTCGTTCCTCGATATGAGTCAGCAACTCCTGCAGCTTACGCTCGCCGATGGTACAACAGTAGATATTGAGCCAATCAAACGGAATACGCTACGCATAGCTCAGCTGCAGAGCGAAACAAAACATGTTACCGATAGACGCAATGTGCTGTTCGACTACACCATCTATGAGCCTGAGGGCATCTGCTACCTGCAGTTCAACCAGTTTGCCGATAGGGTGACACTCCCTCAGTATAAGCAGTTAGCACGCTTCGATACCTTTGTTGAGGAGATGATGTCCGAGATTGAGGCTAAGAGTGTTAAGACCCTTGTTGTCGATCTTCAGTATAACGGTGGTGGCAATAGTGCGCTGGGCGATGTTTTGCTGTCGTGGCTGTGTCCAATCTCGGAGCTTAAGCGTTACGGCGTAGATGTCCGAACTTCGGAGCTTTTGTACTCGACATATCCCTACTATCGTGAGTTTACCTATGATGATAAGCCTCTTGAGCTTGGTCGGGTCTACGACATGTGGCGCTTTGACCATAACCGAGTTAAAGACGCTGCTACCGAGCCACAGCAGGACTCTACACGTCATATTCTAAACCAAGATGCGGAGCGTATCTTCCGAGGCGATGTAATCTTTGTTGAGGGCAAGGAGTCGTTCAGTAGTGCTACGCTGCTGCTAACACTTGCACGTGATAACGGCATAGGCATTATTGTTGGCGAGCCTTCGGGTGGTAAGCCAAGCCACTACGGAGATCTACTCTATTGCATGCTCCCAAACACCAAAACTGTTGCTACTGTGAGCCATAAGCACTTTGTGCGCCCCAATCGTGAGGCTCGCAACTCAGACTATATAGTGCCAGATGTGGCTATCGAGCTACGTAACGCTGAGCGTGATATGCTTTGGGAGTGGGTGGTGCGTAACTACAGCAAACAGCGCAAAGCAGGCACTAAGAGCGAGGATGATAGCTACCTATGGGATACCATCTACCGACCAGCGATGAACTAACCGAAAAACTCAGATATTATGAACATTCAATTAGTTGTGATGATAGTTGCCACGCTACTACTTGTAGCGCTTGGTGTTGCAACTTTGATGGGCAAGGCCGATTGGGCTATCAAACAGTATCGACGTAATAGCGAGCGATATAACCTCCTACGTCTGCGTGTTGTTACGGGCGTTTTGCTTATTATCGTTGCGATATTTATCCCGTTTATCCTCTTCTACGGCGAACATGAGCGCACGTTTGCTTATATAATTATAGGCCTTGTTGTGGTATTCGGAATTCTGCAAGAGACCTGGGCCCGTCGCCGATAGCCTTACGGTATAAGATACATGCCGACTAAAAAATTAGAGGTTACCCTAAAGCAACCTCTAACTTTTTATGGTATCAACGTGTGGTGTACTATGCGGTAGTGGGGGTGGTAGCCCTCGTTATACCTACGGCTGTGGTGTACCACATATTTACCTGCAGCGATAAGCTCTGCAATCTTTATGGAGTCCTGCTGGTAGCCCTCAATGCCAACGAATAAATCTCGGCATACGATACTAATTGTCGACCACTCCTTTTCCCACTCTTCTAATGCAAGGCTATCAGCCTTGATACCACGCTCGGCACTACGTATAAACCTGTCGGTAAGCTCATCAATACTAATTGCTCCGTCACGTACCGCTCGAAGGTCTACACGAAGATAGTCGCCACGCCAGCCACACGCCTCATAATACTCCATGCACTCGCCCTCGGTGCGCTCCACCTCTTGGGCGATATACTTCCGTACTGCATCACGCTCCGAGAGTAGGTGTGCCACGCCAAAACGGTCCTGAAACATTGACTTATATACATCTTGAAGCGTAGCAGCGGGGTAGCGGTCGAGAAGTCGCTCAACCGCTGAGCGCATAGCCCTTCAGTCGATGTTTACAAGCTCGTAGCGCTTAGAGCCAAGGCCAATCTTCTCGGCATAGTCCACGATGTGTGTGCCATGACGCTCCTTGATGCGCTCGAGCAATGGGCCATTGTCGTTACCCTCCTCAGGGGTGATGTTCATCACTATATCAAGACATGCCTGGTCCAAGGCCACAGGGTCGGTAGATGCGAGAATGCCTACATCCTTGAGCAGTGGGTCGGCAGGGTGTGCATCGCAGTCACAGTCAATAGACATGTTGTTCATCACGTTGATATAGACGATGTTGCCCTCGCCAAAGTATTCGTGGACAGACTGCGCTGCGGCTGCCATAGACTCAAGGAAGCCAATCTGGTCCTTAGTAAAGCCCCACATCTTGTCGGGGTCTTCGGTGTTACCCACCGAGTGGATATATGCCTTGCCGTTGCGTGATGCCACGCCGATAGACTGATTCTTTAGCACGCCGCCGAAGCCACCCATGGCGTGACCCTTGAAGTGTGCAAGGTTAATCATAAAGTCGTAGTTGGCAACATTCTTACCCACAAGGTTGTACTTGAGGTGTGTGGTATCCTGCACCGCAATCTTAATCTCGCCCTCAGCATCCATGATGTCGACGTTGGCGATATCGAAAAAGCCATGCTCACGTGCCGCCTTAAGATGCTCCTCGGCAGAGAATCTACGACCACGATATGCTGTGTTACACTCCACAATAGTGCCATCTACGCTCTGTACGAGCTTGCCGATAAGCTCAGGCTTAAGGTAGTTCTTGCCACCAGGCTCGCCTGTCGAAATCTTTACCGCCACCTTGCCATCAGCCTTGACACCAAGAGCCTCATATACCCTCACAAGACCCTCAGGGGTAATCTCTGTAGTCATGTAGACCTTTGGAAGCTGCTCCTCAGCAGGCTTCTGCTCGGCACATGCCACAAGGCCAAGTGCGCCCAAAAGTAGTATTGCTAATCTCTTCATACTGTGTGTTTTATTTGTTGTTATTCGTCACGTTCCTCGTTTGTCCACTCGCTATAGGGGTGAGTTCTAAGGTGGGAGTTGTAGTAGCGCTTGATGCCCGTAACCTCATGCCCGAGCCACTCGGGGCGCTCAAAGCTCTCATCTTCGGATTGTAGCTCCACCTCGGCGATGATAAGTCCTGAGTTCTCGCCCTCGAAGACATCTACCTCGAAGGTATGCTCTGCGTAGTTGACATAGTAGCGGCGTTTCTCTATGGTAGCTCCCTCCGATAGTTGCATAAGCTCCATTGCCTCCTTGAGGCCTATCTCATGCTCCCACTCGTAGCGTGTAAGGCCTCCGTTGTGCGATGCCCCCTTGATTGTGAGCCACGCCTTGTCATCGCTGATGCGCACACGCACCGTACGGCGACCAGAAGTTATGTAGCCCTGAATCATATGTATAGACTTATGGGCGAGGTGTTGAAACTCGCCCATAACCCTGAATTTACGTTCAATCTCCTGTGCCATAAGGCTTTGGATTACTCCTCGTAGCTGAACATTGGATCCCACGATGGAAGCATGATAGGCTTCTGCTCAAGGAGTTTGAGGGTCTCAGCAGGAATATACTTGCGGTTTACCACTACACGGAACATATACTCCTCAAACCACTCATCTGTCATGATAAGGTTACCTTTCCAGCCAGACTGTGGTCCCCAGCTGTTTTCCACCATCCACTTCTTGGCATTACCCTCAGCGTCGAGGTCTACGGCGATAAGTGTCATGGCGTGTGACGAGCCACTTGCGAAGGTGCGCACGCGCTGCTCCTTGTTCATCGGGAACTCTACATCCATGAGCGATGCATAGTCGAAGTTGCGAATGTCGAGCATGCCGCGCTTGCTGTCGAGGAACTTGCCTACGTCGCACGAGAAGTACATCGCCGTATTATCCTTAATCGAGGCTATGGCCAAGGCCTTAACCTCGTCGATCGGGAGGGTGAGATATACCCAG
>JAZNQJ010000050.1:0-3766 GCA_045590115.1 Alistipes sp.
CACGCCTTCTACGAGGAGATGCTACGTGCCATGTGGGGATATATCAGCGATAAGTTTAATATTCCGGTATCGAACCTTACCAAGGAGACCATTCGTGAAGAGCTTTACCGTCGTGGTGTCTCGGCTTCAGATGCTGAGCAGTTCTGCGAGATTATCTCTCGCTCGGATGAGGCTCAATATGCCCCCTCTACGCAGAGCGATATGGGCGAGGTATATAACGATGCCGTAGACGTAATTTCAAAGATTGAGTCGGTAGTAAAACGATAGCCTATGTCACTATATAATAATATAACTAAGGTATTGGCACTCGTTGTGGCCATCTTCACCCTAAGCTCTTCATACGCTTCGGAGTCACGTCGTGAGGCCGAGCAGCTATGGCAACAGTCGTTGGATGCCTATACGGCTAAGGATTACACTGCAGCACAGCAAGCCTTAGAGCGCATCGTAGAACTTGATGAGGCGACTGCCGATGTATACTACAATCTCGGTAATGTCTACTATAAGCTTGGCCAGCAGGGCGATGCTGCGTTTAGCTCTGGCGAGCTGGGACGTGCCATTCTCAACTACCGTCGTGCCTTGAGGCTTAACCCCTCGATGGAGGATGCTCGCTACAACCTCGACTTGGCGGTAGACCATACCAACGATGCTGAGCCGCTCCCTTTGGGCGTGGTTGGATCTATGTGGGCAAGCGTGCGTGGTCTGATGTCGTCGAATGGCTGGGCAGCACTCTCCGTAACACTCTTTGTGCTGACACTCGCCCTTGTGCTTGTATACCTGCTATCTAACCACATAGTATTGCGCAAAGTAGCATTCTTTGTTGCTGCGACAACCCTTACGCTATCGCTCTTTGGTACAGTCTTCTCACTCTCGCAGAAGGCTTTATACGAGGATGGCGATGAGGCTGTTGTGGTGTGCAAGAGCATAACCTCAGTACACGCCTCGCCCGACAATACCTCGAAGATTATCCGCCAGCCCTCGCAGGGTGTCACCGTACGTGTGCTGCGTAGCCACGATAAGTGGAGCGAGATAGAGTTTGCCGATGGCGAGAAGGCATGGATTCTAACCACTGAAATTGAGCGAGTGTAGCCTATGTCTAAGTTGCTGGACAACGTATGCTCTGAGCTACAACGCCTACCGGGTATAGGCCGTCGTACGGCACTACGCCTCGCCATGCATATCCTCAAGATGGAGACAGAGAGTGTCGACTCGCTCACTGCGGGCATCTCGCACTTCCGCCACGACATACGCTACTGCCGTAGCTGTAATAACCTCTCGGATGAGGCGCTATGCCCCATATGTAGCGACACACGTCGTGACCGCTCTACGATATGTGTCGTTGAGCAGGTGGGCGACCTGCTATCTATCGAGAACACAGGGCAGTATCATGGCTTGTACCATGTGCTTGGTGGTGTGATATCTCCCATGCAGGGCATAGGCCCTTCGGATCTTAAGATAGACCTGCTCTGCGACAAGCTCCTTACAGGCGAGGTCAAGGAGGTTATCATAGCCATCTCAACCTCTGTTGAGGGCGAGACTACACTCTTCTACCTTACCAACCGCCTTAAGGCCTTTCCCGATGTTAAGGTTACGACCATCGCCCGAGGCATTGGCTTTGGCGATGAGCTGGAGTATGTCGATGAGCTTACCATCACCCATGCACTTATGAACCGCAGGGAGCTGTAGGCAAAAAATATTGTAAAAAGTTGCTGATTGCCAAATTTTTACTACCTTTGCAGTCCAAAAGCAGATGTCTATGGGGGTGCGACTGACTATTGCACCTGAGTGATATCGAAGTTAAACTATTAATATTTAAACATTTATGAAGTCAATTCAGATTAACGGTACTGCACGTGCTAACTTCGGTAAGAAGTTTGCAAAGGCAGCTCGTCGTGAGGGTCAGGTACCTTGCATCATCTACGGTGGTGGCGAGGAGAAGGCATTTACTATCGACGCTAAGGAGCTTAACCAGCTCATCTACACTCCTAACTCGTACATCGTAGAGCTTAACATCGATGGCGTTGTTGAGAAGGCAGTTATGCGTGAGGTTCAGTAACACCCTGTTCGTGAGCAGGTTCTCCACGTAGATTTCTACCGTGTTCAGGAGGGTAAGCCTGTTGCAGTTAACGTTCCAGTACGCCTCACAGGTAACGCTGAGGGTGTTAAGATCGGTGGTAAGCTTCAGCTCTCAGCTCGTAAGCTCACTGTTAAGGCATTGGTTGAGTACATTCCAGATGAGATCGTTGTTGACGTTACTCCATTGCAGGTTGGCCAGACTATCTTCGTAGGCGACCTTCAGCGTGAGAACCTCACATTCGTAACTCCTGCAACTACTGCAGTTTGCGCTGTACGTGTAACACGTGCTTCACGTGCTGCTCAGTAATAGTCCGAAAACCAAATATTAGACTATTATGAAGTATCTTGTTGTCGGGCTGGGCAACATCGGAATGGAGTATGCCGCAACCCGCCACAACATAGGTTTCAGAGTGTTGGATGCCTTAGCCGAGGCATCCAATATCTCTTTTACGACCGTACGTTATGGCGCTATGGCAACACTCAAGCATCGTGGCCGCACGCTGCTGCTGTTGAAGCCCTCGACATATATGAACCTCTCAGGAAAGGCTGTCCGCTACTGGATGGAGCAGGAGCGCATACCTCGTGAGAACCTTCTCGTTATCTTGGACGATATAGCCCTGCCATTCGGCACCTTCCGCATGCGCAAGAATGGCTCTGAGGGTGGCCACAACGGCCTGAAGAGCATTACCGAGCTACTTGGCGATAACCAATATGCACGTCTGCGCTTCGGCGTGGGTGGCGACTTTGCTCGTGGCCACCAGGTAGACTATGTGCTTGGCGAGTTCTCCGATGAGGAGAATAAGGCTATGCCTGAGCGTCTTAAGCTCTTTGGCGATGCAGTATTGTCGTTTGCCTCGATAGGTGTGGATCGTACTATGAATACGTACAACGGTAAGTAATTTGTTGTGATAGTGGTGCTACTTCGCCACCTCAATCATTGGGCTGAATAGGAAATACGCTAAGTATGTCCTATTCAGCCCAATCTCTTAATCGTCGGCAAATTAGCGCCGCTCTGACAACAAATTGTGGGATGCGGTGATTTTAGGGAGTTTAGTGAAATTAGTGAAATTAGGGATTATCCTTAAACTCCCTAAACTCCCTAATCTCCCTTATTCGTAATCCTCTTGCCCTCTTACTTCTCATCAGCTGTCTCGCCCACAGCCTTCATGATGCCTACGAGTGTGCCACTCTTAAGCAGCAACATATGGTCGGCATCCATCTCGTAGTGCGTAACGCCCTCAAGCATATCGAAATACTCTGCTTCAGCCTCGTGGTTAGGACTATAGCGACGTGTGGTGCCAAGTTCGCTGAGTGATAGCTCTCGTGAGGCGGTCATGCGGTAGGTAGCCGTAAAGACATTGCAGTCGCCCTTGCCCGAGAGTGTGCCATTGTCTCTGAATAGGATGGTGTAGCAATCCCCCTCAGGGTTAACATCCTTGGCTATAATCTGCACAAGCTGCCATGTGGTGCCGACAAATGGCTTCTCAAGCTTACTGCGCTTTCGGCAGTCACAACAACCCACAGCTGCAAGTGCAGTGATGATTATTGCGAGCGAAAATAATATTGTTCGTTTCATAGTTTTTCAGCAATTTTCGTTATCTTTGTGACAAAGATAGTACAAAACACTTAAAACTGATAGAAAAATGAAAAAAGTTATCGCTTCACCTTTGGCTCCTAAGGCCGTAGGTCCTTA
>JAZNQJ010000051.1:0-11294 GCA_045590115.1 Alistipes sp.
AATATAGGAACGCTAATATGGGTAAATGTGTAGATAAGTATGCGGTAAGGGAATATATATCTATGAAGGGATTAGATTGTATTCTAAATGAACTTTATGGGGTATACGACAAAGCAGAAGATATCAATTTTGATACGCTACCAGAGAAATTTGTTATCAAAACCACAGATGGTGGAGGTGGCAATAATATTGTGATATGCCGAGATAAATCAAAATTAGACACAAAAGAGACTATCTCTAAGCTCGATTCATGGCTAAATTCTAAGGATGCTAATGTAGGCCGAGAGTGGGCATACACCCAAATTGAAAAGTCAAGGATTATTGTTGAGCAGTTTTTAGAGAATAGGACTAATCCTGAAGCAGGTATCGAGGACTTCAAGATACTATGTTTTAATGGTGTGCCACATTATATAATAGTTGATGTAGATCGTTATATTGGACATAAACGTAATTTCTACAACACTAAATGGGAAAAGGTTGATGTGGACAGTGATTGTTGTCAGTTTGATTACGAATTTCCAAAACCAAGCAATTTAGATGAAATGCTTGATATCGCTGCAAAATTATCATCAGAGTTCCCTTTTGTAAGAGTAGATTTGTATAATATTGAAGGTAAAGTATATTTTGGAGAACTTACATTCTACCCTTGGAGCGGATATGTTCAATTTAATCCCGACTCTTTTGATAAGCATTTAGGAGATTTATTTAATCATTTTAACCCCAAGTCATGACAAAGCTATTTATAATAGTTAACGAGGATAAGTTTTTGCTGTCGCATCGTCGAGAGATTACTGAGCAAGCCATTGCTGAGGGCTTGGACGTTACGATTGTGGCGAAAGATACTGGACAAAGACAAAAAATCGAGGCTCTCGGAGCTAAATTCATAGACCTCCCCGTAAACCCAACGGGAATGAACCCCGCTCAAGAGCTAAAGACGCTACGTTTCCTAATACGACTATTCAAACGAGAGAAACCCGACATTGTACATAACGTAGGCCTTAAGTGTATGCTTTGGGGTGCATTGGCAGCCAAACTAACAAGGCGACCACGTGTGATAAATGCAGTAAGTGGCTTAGGCATTATGTTCGCTGAGGCTAAGCTATCGCTATATGCACGCATAATACTACGCATCCTACGTTTTTCAGATAGTAAGAAACGCTCGAAATACATATTCCAGAATAGCGACGACAGGCAGATATTCCTTAATAATGGTATTGCCACAGATGAGCAATGTGCCTTTACCAAGGGCTCAGGCGTAAACCTCAACGAGTATATCGCAACAGCAGAGCCAGTCGAAGGCCCAATCACCATCCTCTTCACTGGCCGTATGGTGCGAGAGAAGGGCGTGATGATACTCATTGAGGCGGCAGATATGCTACGTGAGAAGTACGGCAACAAGGTTAGATTTTGGCTCTGCGGAAGTTTATCGGATAACCCCAAAGCGCTATCACGCGAGGAGTTAGAGGCTCACTGCGATGATAAGTATATCGTGTGGTTAGGCCATCGAACAGACATCAAGGAACTATTACAGCAGTCGCACATCGTAGCATTCCCATCGTACTATCGTGAGGGTGTGCCTAAGAGTCTTATCGAGGCCTCAGCATCGGGACGCCCAATAGTAACAACCGAATCGGTGGGTTGTCGTGATTGTGTTGAAGAGGGCATAAATGGATTCAAAGTGCCAATCAAAGACCCTAAGGCCTTAGCCGAAAAGTTAGAAATACTCATCAACGATAAGAATCTTCGTAGTCAAATGGGGCGAGCATCACGAGAATTTGCCGAGCGAGATTTCTCGGTAGATCGAGTTGTTGAGACCCATATGAACTTATATAAACTATAACCCGAGCCTATGACGCAGACACTACTATACCTAATCCGAGTGGGCATGCAGAGTGCAGAGGCCTTGAGTTCTGAGCAGTTGTCATCCGACATCTGCTGGTCGGAGGTGTATAAGATGGCGGCGGAGCAGGGGGTGGCGGCAATTGCGTGGCGTGGTGTACAGCAGCTCATAAGTGAAGGTGCGATACCCGCAGACAAGGTTCCCGACAGAGCGACAAAGCTACGCTGGGCTCTACATGCCGAACAGGCAGCCCAGAGATATCGTAAGCAGCGTAGCACCATAATCAAGCTTTGCGACATATACTCCGAGGCTGGCATCAAGCTACTTATACTCAAGGGATATGGCATAAGCCTATTATATCCCCACCCAGAGGATCGTGCCTGCTGCGACATCGACATTTGGCTCTTTGGCGAGCAGCAACGTGCCGATGACCTACTGCGCCAGAAGCTAAACATAAAGATTGATGAGGATAGGCACCACCACACAGTATTTTATGTCGATGGCGTGATGGTCGAGAACCACTACGACTTCCTCAACATCGCCTCGCACCTCTCAAATCGTGATATCGAGCAGAGACTTAAGGCATTAGCTGCTACACCTGAGAGTTTCGACATAGATGGCCGCACGATATATCGTCCTAATGCTAACCACCATGCTTTGTTCCTTGTGCGTCATGCTGCAGCACACTTCGCTGCTGTGGAGATTGTCCTTCGCCACATCATCGATTGGGCGATGTTCGTACGTCACTACCACAGCGTCATTGATTGGGAGTGGCTACGCGGCATATGCCAGCTCCACAACATGGACAAGTTTCTTGATGCGCTCAACGCCTTAGCATCCGATATTTGCGCCTTAGACCTAAGCCTGATGCCTGGCACAGTACGTCGCATGGAACTTGAGCAACGCATACTTAGCGACATACTCACGCCGGAGTTCTTGGAGCCTAAGCCCAAGGGTGGCTATCTACGTATTATAGGCTATAAGTGTCGTCGTTGGTGGGCAAATCGCTGGAAGCATAGCATTGTGTACCAGGAGAATACCATCAAACGATTCTTCGTACAGGTATGCGGACACATAGCTAAACCGAGGTCTATAGGTAAAATTTAGTGGTTTTATTAGGTTAAATCAGATATTTATCATACCTTTGTTTAGGCGATGTTGCCTGAACTAAATACCCTCAATTCCCAATGTATTCTAAACCCATTACGCACATTCATCGTACGGCATTTGTGCTACTTGTGGACTGCTCCACGTCTATGCGAGAGCGAACGTCGTTCAACACCATGCCCCTCAGCAAGGCAGATGCGGTGGCTTTAGTGTGCAACTTTCTGCTCGATGAGCTACTCGAGCGTGCTACACGTGGACAGGAGGTACGCAACTACTACGACATCGCTGTATTGGGATACGCAGACACAAAGGTATGGTCATTACTCCCAAATGAGGGCGAGGATTTTATCCCCATTAACCGTTTAGCCAAGATTGCCCCAGAGCCTGTATCACGCTGTTTCGACCAATCTATTGATGGCGGCACTACATCGGCATACTTCACCTTACGACCATGGTTAACTCCTAAAGCCGAGGGCAACACACCAATGCACATGGCGCTAACACACGCCTACATGCTTATCGACAAATGGTGCGAAAAGCCCGAGAATCGTGACAGCTTTCCGCCCATTGTCTTCAACATCACCGACGGTAATGCCACAGATGCTCAGCCACAAGAGCTTATTAACATTGCAAACTGCATAAAAAACACCAAGACCGAGGATGGCAACACACTACTCATAAACGTGAGATTAGGAGATATGTATAGCGACACGAGTATGATATTCCCCTCAGATTGCACTATCTATGATAGTGCCGAGCGACAGTCTACGCTATTCAACATGTCAAGCGTGTTACCTCGCTCTTTTGAGCCATACATCGCCACCATAATCAACCATAAGGATGCTGGTCCCTATCGTGGTTTGGCACTAAATGCCTCACCTGGCGAGCTACTATCAATCCTCAACATCGGTACCGAAAGCGTCAACATCATATAGAATCATGGACTTCTGCACCGTCATTGAGTTTCGTGAGGCGCTAACTCAGCCACATAATGGTTTTGAGACGCTACACAACGTCACCGCTGACCTATCAACACTCTGTTGCTCACACCATTTCGCAGAGTGTCATGGCGAGGTTAATGGCCGTCAAGCTATAATATACGCTCCAATCACCCCTGCTGCGATGCACTATGTATTAGGTGCTGAACGTGCGCTGAGTGGTATACGTTTGCGAGCCATCAGCCCATATCACGTTTATTGCGTAGAGCTACGCTGTGGCATGCTTCGTGAGCGACGTTGCTCAATTATTGTTGAGTACCCCTTCTATGGCACACCACTCTCGGAGGCTATGTATACTATGTCGCACGACAGGCTCACACAAGGTCTTGAGCAATTCTTCCAAAGCCTTGCGGAGTGCAACATAAGTCACAATCACCTCGATGAGCGCAACATAATCGTTGACAACAGATACGAGTGGCATTGCATACGTCAATACTACTCTACATCGGGCTTAGGTGGCGATACCGCGGCAAAAGAGAGGCTTCAGGAGCTTATCGACCGTTATGCGTTGGCCGATGGCGAGAGGCTCGATGAGTTGCACGAGGAGTATGCCTCATATGGGGATAGAAACATTATCGAGCAGCGCCAGCGCATCACACACGATGGTCTCGTTGGCTTTGCCGATGCTGACGGCAACACCATTGTAGAGTGTAAGTATCTCGCTGCAAGCGACTTTGCCGAAGGGCGTTCGGTTGTTACCGACACATCGTATCGCATGGGACTTATTGATTATATGGGTCATGAGGTTATCCCTACGCTCTATGATGCTCTCACTTTTGATGTCAAGTCGGGATGTTCGTGGGCATATAAGGATGGGCTATGGGCCAAGTTCAACTATAGTGGCGAGTGTATCACCGAGGGGCTTAGCCAACAAGAGGAGGATATTTAGTAATTTAGTAATAGAGTAGAGCGAAAAAATAGGGTGTTGCTTATCTGGCAACGCCCTATTTTTCACTCTTTATGTCAATGACCAACATCTCGCTATGCGTTCCTATACGAAAGGGAGGCCCCCAGAGCGATAGTCCCTGCAGCACGTAGGCATGTGTCCTGCCCCATAGTCGGTAGCCATGGCTCTGCTCAAAGATTGCATCGGTAAGCCAGCTTATAGGCCACACCTGACCTCGGTGGGTATGTCCCGAAAGGTGGAGGTCTACGCCATACTGCTCGCTCTTGGCAATATCGTTTGGCTGGTGGTCAAGTATAATCTTAAACGCCTCACTATCAACCCTACTAACAAGCTCCTCAATACTCCTTCGATGCCTATTCATACGATCATCACGACTGATGATTGCCACATTGTCATTAACACACACAACACTATCCCTAAGCAGGCATAGCGGAGTATTGGCTAAAAACTCTTTGCAAGCATCTATACCCGAGATATACTCATGGTTTCCCACAGCCATATAGACTCCAAGCGGTGCAGAGAGCCTCTGCAGCTCCTCCTCCATATGCATCTGAGCTACAGGGTGTATGCTGTTATCAATGAGGTCGCCAACGATAACCACAACATCAGGTTGCTGAGCGTTTATCTTATCGACATAGCGTGCGAGCGCCTCACGACGTGTGCCATAGCCAAGATGTACATCGCTGATTGCAACAATACGCAGATCTTGCGTAAGTGGTTTTTCACTAACTATGGATAGATTCTCAACACGAGGATTACGATAGTTCACATATCCGCCAATCAGGAGTAACGTAGTGATACCCAATGCATACCATATGCCATGTTGCAGTTGCGGGAATACCAAGTGCGCAAGGTCGAATAGTATGGACGTAAGCACCATGTAAAGCAAGAATACCATCCACCACGAGCCTAAGGTAAATAGCCCACGATGCACCACCTCGCCAAGTGGGAGGTTACGTCCGACAATGGCTATAAACATTGCTACAGATAGCAACCAAAAGAGTACGGTGAATGCCACACGCATTGTCATTGGTAATGCTCCGAGAGCCTGCCAAAAGCGTATAAATAGGTAGGCATTAGCGCCAAAGTAGATGGCTAATCCTGCGATCATTCCCCAAACCATAGCTCCTCACACAATCTAAATCTCACTACTCAGTTTTTTTGACACCTCGACGCTCAGCCTCCTGCTCCATAAGGCGGTAGGCAGCTTCATAGTCGTTAGGTATCACGCCATCGAGGATTGCATTCTTAATAACCTCCTTAATCTCTCCAATAATACCCGATGGTGGGAGGTTGTAGGTACGCATGATTATATCACCGGTGATGGGTGGCTGGAAGTTACGTATGCGGTCACGCTCCTCAAGGTCACGTAGCTTGGCACGCACCAGCTCGAAGTTGCGCAAGTAGCGTTGCACTTTGCTATCTATGCCCGAGGTGATATCTGCCTCGCAGAGTGTCATCAGTTTCTCGATATCATCGCCCGCCTCGAAGAGCAGTCGGCGTACCGCAGAGTCGGTAACCAGATCCTCAGAGAGGACTATTGGGCGCATATGAAGGAAGACCATCTTCTGCACAAAGCGCATAGGGTCGTTGAGCGGAAGGCGCAGACGGCGAAATATCTGAGGCACGAGCTTCGAGCCTACGGCCTCATGCTGGTGGAATGTCCAGCCTATCTTAGCATCGTAAGACTTTGTGAGTGGCTTGCCTATATCGTGTAGCAGTGCTGCCCAGCGCAACCATATGTCGTCCGAACGCTTGGCAACATTATCCAGCACCTTCATCGTATGCTCAAAGTTATCCTTATGGCCATGCTTGCCACGACGCTCCACGCCAGACATGGCATCAAGTTCGGGAAGGATATGCTTTAGAAGGCCTGTCTTCTGCATCAGTTTTAGGCCTATAGAGGGTGCGGGCGAGGCGAGTATCTTGTTTAGCTCCACCGATATACGCTCCTTGGTAATAATCTTTATGCGGTCGGCCTGACGGCAAATTCCGTCAAAGGTCTCATCGTCGATATCAAAACCGAGCTGTGAGGCAAACCTCACACCACGCATCATACGTAGTGGGTCATCCGAGAATGTCTTATCTGGCTCCAGCGGGGTGCGTATGATGCAATCTTCCATATCCTCCATACCTCCAAAGGGGTCAAGAAGCTTGCCAAAGCTATCGCCATTGAGCGACCATGCCAAGGCATTTATCGTAAAGTCACGACGGCATTGGTCGTCACGTAGCGTACCTGGCTCTACCTGAGGGTTACGTGACTCTGGACTATAGCTCTCACGACGTGCGCCAACAAACTCTATCTCGATGCCTCGCCACTGCAGCATTGCCGTACCATAGGTCTTGAATATCGTAACCTTAGCTCCTAACTCACGTCCCAGCTCCTCAGCCACAGCAACACCGCTACCCACAACCACAACATCGATGTCATCCGACTTGCGGTGCAGGTAGTAGTCACGCACATAGCCTCCAATCACATAGGCCTCAAGTCCCATGCGGTCAACAGTCTTTGATATCAGCTTAAATATAGGGTGTTTAAGCGGCATTTTACTCTCTTTTACTCATTATCGCCACGCTCAGCACGACGGATACAACGCTGATATGTTGCTACGGTATTCTCCAAGCCCCAATAGAGTGCATCGCTGATTAGTGCATGACCTATAGATACCTCATCAACCCATGGTATACGCTCGATGAAATACTGCAGGTTCTCGGTGTTTAGGTCGTGGCCAGCATTTAGTCCAAGTCCTACACGACGTGCCTCCTCAGCAGCAGCAACATAGGGTGCTATGGCTGCCTCACGATCCTGCGTATAGCCCGCAGCATAGGCCTCGGTATATAGCTCTACACGATCTGCACCACACTCTTTAGCTGCTGTAACCATCTCTACCACAGGGTCTACGAATATAGAGACACGTATGCCAGCACGATGAAACCTCTCGGCCATACCCTTTAGGAAGTCACGATACTTGATAGTATCCCAGCCTGCCGATGAGGTGATAGCATCCTCGGCATCGGGGACAAGGGTTACCTGTGCGGGGCGCACCTGCTCAACAAGCTCGCAGAAGCTCTCGATGGGGTTACCCTCGACATTAAGCTCTGTGGTGATGTTGGCCTTAAGCTCACGAACATCGCTATAGCGAATATGACGTGCATCGGGGCGAGGGTGTACGGTGATACCATCGGCACCATAGCGCTCGATATTGAGTGCTGCCTCCAACAAATTTGGCATATTTCCGCCGCGCGAATTACGCACTACGGCAATCTTATTGATATTAACGCTTAGTTTTGTCATAATTTTTTCTATCTTTGCAAAAGCAAAGTTACGATTTTTTTTCATTTCGAGACAATGAACATAATACTTTTTTCTCGTAAGGAGCTTAAACACCGCCCTGAGCAGCTTCGCAAGATGTTTGATGCCATTGAGCGTCATGGCTTGGAATACTCAGTAAATGAGGATTTTGCCAACGCCATTGAGGCCATTACCGACATCCGCATTGATAGCAAGCATCGCTACACAAACCTACCCACCGCCACAGGCAATGACACGCTGATAACCTACGGTGGCGATGGTACACTGCTCGATGCCGTAGAGTTGCGCCCCACACCTACCACCCCTATCGTGGGTATTAACTGTGGTCGTCTGGGCTATCTTACGGCAGATAGTGGCGAGGGAATCGACTCGTTATTTGAGCGCATCGTGGAGCATAAGCTCAGCTACGAGTCTCGTCAGATGCTCAGCGTCTCGGGCGACATAGACTGCGAGGGTAACTCTCTTGCTCTCAACGAGGCAACAATACACCGTCATGGTGCTACGATGATATCTATCGAGGCACTCATCAACGGCAAAACTATAGCCACATACCATGGCGATGGCCTCATTGTCTCAACACCAACAGGCTCTACGGCATACTCGCTTAGTGTTGGAGGCCCTGTGGTTGACCCTATGTGTCGCTGTCTAATCCTCTCGCCATTAGCACCTCACAACCTCACGATGCGTCCTGTAGTAGTCCCTGATAGTAGCCACATCACCCTACGTCTTGATGCACGTGGTGGCGAGGCATTCCTGTCGTTGGACAACCGTACATATACCCTCAAGGATAGGGCAACAATCGAGCTACATACAGCCTCAGAGCAACTAATTCTTGCTACCCCACATAATAATACCTTCTACGACACGTTACGTGATAAGATGATGTGGGGCGTAGACAACCGCTAATAGGGACTACACTCACGACATATTTATACTTGGCCTATTTTACTGAGTATAAATACATTAACACTATCTCTCGCGTGCATGCGCAAGAAAAAGTGACAGTCGTATTGTGAAAATATAATTAATTTTCTTACTTTTGTCGGATATTATGAGCGAGCAAAGAACTATACCACAACACGTAGCCATCATCATGGATGGCAATGGCCGCTGGGCAAAGCAGCTGGGCAAGGAGCGATATGAGGGTCATATCGCCGGTGTCGAGTCGGTACGTCGTGTGGTTAAGGCTGCCGCAACAAATGGTGTCAAGTACCTTACGCTCTACGCCTTCTCGACCGAGAATTGGGGTCGCCCCGCAGCAGAGGTAGAGGCCATCATGGAGCTATTCTGCAAGAGTGTGGTGGGCGAAGCCCCTGAGCTTGTGAAGCAGGGTGTGAGAGTGAGAATCATCGGCGAGCGCAGCCACTTCTCGGCAAAGGTGCTTGAGATGATTGATCAAATTGAGCTTTCGACCGAGTGTGGCGACCGCCTGACGCTGGTATTGGCATTCAACTACTCATCACGTCGTGAGATTGCCCTCGCCGCAAAGAGTATTGCCGAGCGAGTGTCACGTGGCGAGCTTCGTGCAGAGGATGTCAGCGAGGCAACCATCGCCGAACATCTTATGACCGCCACAATGCCCGACCCCGACCTCATAATACGCACAAGCGGAGAGTGCCGCCTCAGCAACTTCCTACTCTGGCAGGCATCCTACGCCGAGTTTTACTTCCCCGAGGTGCTATGGCCCGACTTCGATGAGAGTGAGTTTGAGCGTGCCTTAGAGGTATACTCACAGCGTGATAGACGCTATGGCCTTGTTACCGAAAAGAACTAATGCAGATGATAAGAGACATCAAAATAGTCATTATTGCCGTTGTGGCGCTACTTGTGGGGGCTATGCCAGGCTCTGCGCAGGAGCGTACAACATCACGATATACCATTGGCGATGAGTTCAACACCGTAGTGGCAGACTCAACATCGTTTGATATTAATGCTCCGATGTACGACGGCACAACACCAAAGCTATACTACATCCGCAAGATCAACCTTCATGGCGTAAAGTACCTCAACCACAGCATCCTCAAGTCATCGGTAGGATTGCAGGAGGGTGACTCGGTATATCTTCCAAGTAACTTTATCCCCAATGTCATGCAGCGTCTGTGGGCGCCACGCCACTTCTCGAATATCCAGATGGGTGCTACCATCGAGGGTGACTCGCTCGACCTTGAGATATTCCTTAAGGAGCGTGCCAGAATCCTCACATGGGACTTTGAGGGTGTGACAAAGAGCAAGAAGGATGACCTACGTGAGGTTCTCAAGCTACGTCGCAACACCGAGCTTTCGGACTATATCATCGACAAGAACATAAAGCTCATCAAGGAGCATTACTCCGAGAAGGGCTTCCGCACATGTAACGTCGACGTACGCATCGACAACGACACCACCTATGAGCAGTGCGTGAAGGTGACATTTGTCATCGACCGAGGCCCTAAGGTGCGTATCGGCGAGATTAACTTCATCGGCAATGAGGAGTTTGACGACAAGCGACTACGCCGCACATTCAAGAAGACTCACCAGAAGAGCATCCTCTTCTTCCAAAACCGCAAGCTCCTTGAGGAGGAGTACGAGGAGGATAAACTCAAACTACTCGACTTCTACAACTCACAGGGTTTCCGCAACGCCAACATCGTGCGTGACTCTGTATACTTCATAGATGACGTTACCCTCGGCCTCGACATCGAGGTGGAGGAGGGCAACCGCTTCTACGTGCGTGACATCAAGTGGGTAGGTAACTCAATATATGAGACCGAGCGCCTCGAAAGTATGCTCGGCATACACCCTGGCGACGTCTACGACAAGAAGTCACTGCATAAGCGTCTCGGTATCGGCCGTGAAATGAACCCCGAGGAGATATCTATCTCGTCGCTATACCAGAATAATGGTTACCTGCTCTCGCAAATCGAGCCTGCCGAGATTGTGGTAGGCCCCGACTCTCTCGACCTTGAAATACGCATCTACGAGGGTAAGCCATTTACAATCAACGATGTAGGCATCTCGGGTAATATCCGCTTAGACGACGAGGTTATCCGTCGTGAGCTCTATGTTCGCCCAGGCGAGTTGTACAACCGCGCCTTGCTTATGCAGACCCTGCGTACGCTGATGGGCATGGGACACTTCGACGAGCAGGCC
>JAZNQJ010000052.1:0-20618 GCA_045590115.1 Alistipes sp.
TTTTTTTCTTTTTCAAAACATAGGGAAAATGAAAAAAAAAACGAACAACTATTATTTGTTTGAAGCATCATAGGATGCATCTTTACTGTTGGCTGTTGTTGATGTCGCCTTTAGTCACATAGTCACATAGTCACACAGTCACAGGGGTGTGGCCGATTGTGACTGATGTGACTTTTGCGACTAAGATGTGACTCGTTTATTTCTGCTATAGAATCTTTAGATCATGCAGGATGCTCGGTTGGCTCGAGTAGGTTAGCTCCTTTACGACCTCCACATCGGCATCGAGCTGCTCGGCAAACTCGCTAAGTAGTTGCGACTCGGCCATGCTGCCCACATACTTGTCGATATCTTCAACCTTAACGTCGTTGATCTGAAGATGGATCACTGCGCCATCATCCACAAGGATGTTTGTGCGACGACGTGAGGGTGTTGCATCTTTAGGTGTGGTTTTCTCTTTGCGTCGTATGAAGTGGGGTGGCACAAGTCGCTTATGGAGTAGGTAGAACTGCGACAGGCCATTGTAGCAGAGCGACACTCGGTAGTTGCTCCATAGCTCATCATCGTTGTAGCCATCTGTAAATAGCATCTTGATATTGATGCTTCGGCTATATGCCACCTGCTGCACAACGCCATCTTGGTTGATGTGTAGCTTGGGGTATGCGCCCGGTGTATATTCGAGCTTTGCCACCGTAGACTCGAACTCGCTGCGGGTCATTGTGCCGATATAGTCGATGTGGCGATACTCGTTACGATAGGTCGTACCCTTTGGACTGCGACGCAGTAGGCGGTCGTAGCGTGTTGCGAGGCTCTTGTAGACCCTGTCATCCTTGCCCTTGACCATGCGTAGGTAGTTGAGCTTGCCCGTAATCACGCTATCCAACGAGGGCATATGAAGGCGTAGCTGCTGCTTGGGATTTGCCCTGCGATGCTTCATGAAGCTAATGTTGGCGGCCATGCGTCCGTATTGCTCCCATATGTGGAGTATGGTGCGTAGCTCACGACAGTAGCTGCGTGACACATTAACCCTATCTGAGAGTGTGAGGCCTGTGACCTCCTGATGCTCGCCACGTCGCTCGAGGCGGGTCTTTCGGGGGTTGATGGTAAAGTGGTTGTCGGCGATAATCCTACGTAGCTCGGCGATAAACTCGCCATCCTCGCTATATACATAGTGCATGCTGCTAAATGTGATGTCATCGGCATAGCGTGTGTAGCGTAGTCCAAAACGTCGGGCTAAGCCTCCGAGCTGGCGGTCGAGCTTCTCGCAGATGATGTTGCTAACTATTGGCGATGTTGGTGCGCCCTGCGGAAGCACATAGCGTGTGGTGCCATCCGAAGACTCAAGACGCATGGTGCAGAGGCCAGCTATGATGTCGGCGAGCTTGCTGGGGTAGTTAAAGGGTGGAAGTGTCAGTCGCTTCCATATGCGTGACTTGTCGATGCTGGGGAAGAACTCCTCAAGGTCGATGTTGTAGATATAGTTCTGCCCAAGGTGCGCCTTAGCATTATCTACCACCGAGCGCCCAGCAACAAAGCCCATTGTGTGTGGCGATGGGGTGTAGGCCGCTGTAAGGATGGTGTTAAGCGCCATGAGTATCGACTTTAGTCCCGCAACGGGTGCTGAGATCATTCGCTCACCGCCGCTTCTCTTGGCTATTGTGAAGCTATGGTAGCGTTGCACATCCTCACGCTTAGGATTGCAGTAGTAGCCAATCTGCCTATAGCTGATGGGGTAGTAGGCTTCATGGCCACGTAGCGCCTGATACTTCACCACGCCAAGCAGCGAGTGAAGATCCTTGATATTTCTGAGGCCTAAGGCTAAAGTCCTAATCATCGTAAGCGAGTGTTGGTAGTTATGCGTTGAGAGACATTTGTGGAGTGGTTATTAAGAACTACTTCTTTGTCTATGAATGAGTTAAACTTGTTTAACCATTCACGCCAGACTTTATTGCTTTGCAATAAGAGGATGGCGATAGAATTCACTGCTCGCAGTGAATTCCTCCAATCGTTTTTGACTAAAAATGATTGGAGAGATGCCCGCAGCCGCGATCATCAATGCTCTGCATTGAGGATATCTGGCGATTACCCTACTTGTTGGGGAATTGCCGAATAACACTGCGACATTTGTTTACCCTGCGCTTGCTATATGATAGCACTCTGCAGAGTCGGCTGTACAATACGACAG
Source organism: Alistipes sp. (assembly GCA_045590115.1). Lineage (GTDB taxonomy): Bacteria > Bacteroidota > Bacteroidia > Bacteroidales > Rikenellaceae > Alistipes. The sequence goes on from JAZNQJ010000052.1 coordinate 2,183, forward strand.
CCTACAATCAAATTTGTCTTAATAAACCACTCCCGAATGTCTATGTCGGTGGGGTGTATGAGTTGTAGCCTACATTGTAGGGTGACATCACAACCACTCCACAAAGGTATGAAATTCTACCCAGCAAACCAAGCCTTAGGTAACATTTATTTTACGAATCTATAATCCTCCATCGGCTTGGCTCTTCGGTCATCTGTGAGCCTTAGAGGGTGGTTTCGCTTGGGTGGAGAAGCTGATCGATGTAGTCGTCTAACTTTTGGTTGAATTCGACATCATCTTTGTTTGTTGCCTCTGCAATAGAGATGCATAGCTGCACGTTGCTCTTAGGCTGATTGTTTGACTTTACTACTCCCCATAAGATATTGTGACAGCAGTGGCGATCCCCCTCGTCGTAGTTCAAGAATTTGTCTTGCAGCTGCTTAAATAGCGTGGTAATATCAGCTATGCGTAGCGACTCTTCGATTGTGTCGTTGATGATAAAGTATAGGAAGCAATCTCCGCCACCTCTCTTAATACTCTCTGTTAAGGCATCCATGACGGCCTGTGGCCACTCCTTATCATTAGCATCGAAGTCAATGATGTGGACTTTGTTAAACTCGTTGCGACGTAAATATGTCATAACTTCGGCAATTTCTAAGAGGACTACAGCCTCCATCAGATGCATTTCTATGAAGTGTTTTGATGTCTCGAAACGTCCTTTGATAATCTCGTGTTTCATGATTTTTGTTGTTTTATATGTTTTACTTTAGGCTTATAATCTTACGAACGCCATCCTTCTCTACGCCTATGCTATCATCGTAGCCTGAGTTGAAGAGTTTGTCGTGGATGATAGGTAGCACCACCTCGTTGTGGGTGTTGATAACTCCCCACTTGCCATCACGCTCTACGGGGGCAAAACCACCATTGTCGAAGACTCCAATGGTGTCGTACTCCGCAGGGATGTTGACCCCTGAGTTTTGGTTGATGCCGATACATCCCATCTTGCCATCTAAGCGTACGATGGCATAGTTGTTTATGAGTATTGAGCCATCATCATACTTAGGCTCGATGATATGCTCGCCACGAGAGTTGGCCAAGCCCCACTTGCCGTTAAGCACTATCTTGTATGCACCCTGATATGTATCCTTGATCATGTCGTAGATGCATGGAGTGATGAACTTGCCATCGTTGCAGATAATGCCATACTTACCATCCTTGAGTACCACATATGTACCCTTAGGCAGACACATTGTGTAGTTGTCAATCTCGATAGGTGCCAATATATCCTCTCCGAACTCTTTGTCAAGCACAACCATCAGTTCGCCGTCGACACGCTTAATGAGGTATGTGCGGTTAAAGCGTGCGAAGCTTTCATCGCCAATATGCTCGTTGACGGGTATAAATTTACCGCCACAGCTGGCAATGTAGTAGTACCACTCGCAATCCTTCTTGACAAGTGCGCATGAGCTGTTGATGTGCCATATGCGCTCATAGATGGCGGGGATAATCTCCTCGAAATCCATGTTGATGATGCCCCATTTGCCGCCCTTCTGTACCTTGATATCGGCAGTGTTGTTGTAGACAATATTATCGTAGATTAGGCCTGTCTGCGAGCCGCTATGATTTACGATTCCATACTTGTCACCATATTTGAGTACAACGCTCATAAACAGCGGGTATGCCGAGTCGTAGATGACGGGTGCAATGCTCTTGCCCTCATGGTTGATGACACCATGCTTGCCGTCACGCTTAACCTGATAGAGCTGACCCATTAGTGGTAGGATGCTGTCGTAGTCTATGTCGATGATGGTGTCGTTGCTAAGGTCGATAACGCCCTTCTTATGGTCGATGCCAACGATAAGCTGCTCGTTGGTATTGCCATATAAGAGCGTGTCGTAGATAAGCGGAATAACCTCGTTGCCACAGGTGTCGATAACGCCATAGCTACCACACTTGGCAACGATAGCATGCCCTCTGACAAATGGCTGGGCAATATCGTACTGCGTAGCGATGATAATCTTGCCATCCTCATCCGCATAGCCCCACTTATTGTTGTCGATAGTTAGCTTTGGATACTCCTCTGTGAGTAGGTAGAGGTCACGAGTTATGTTTTCGCGGTAGTCTGTGAGTGTGAATCTCTGTTCCATATTGCCTTGTTTTTTTGTTTAATCTCTATATGTTATCACCCAGCTCTTGATGGCTTTTGTCTGAGAGTCGTAGTGTTTCGCTCTTGCTCATAGTTGTTTGATGTCTATTTTGTTTGTAGGGTTGAACACGTTTTTATATTTTCGCTATAGCGGTCACCTCCCCTGGCCATAGATGGTAGGTTGTACCCTCTATCGCAATGCTAAGGTGTGTTAAAATAGGTTAATGCTGGTAACTGCTCCGACTCTCATTTGGGCTCTTAATCCAAATGCCGAGAGCCATATTGGGGTTAATTTTTTGTAAAGCGCAATATACTTTGCAAAGATATAAAATAATTTTGGAAATAACAAAGCATTTTGCTGGCTATTTCCATAAAAAAAGTGTTGTTGTGATACGTGTTGCTCGTGTGGCAGAGCATTACTCACCGCTTGGCTTGATATATTGGGGTGGTACGCACTCAGTAAGCCAGATGTTGGCTTGTGCTTGGTAGAAGTGGTGGCCATCGGCGATCATCGCCTCGCTGTCTATAGCCAATATCGTTGGGGTGCCATGACGTTGGCCTACTTGCAGGGCAGAGTCCATGCTTTGGCTGAGGTGTACATAGTTGCGTGAGCGGGGTAGTATGCCATAAGTCATGATGCTCTCAACGCTCTTTTGGGCGGTACCATGGTAGAGCGTGGCGGGTGGGGTAGATGGCTCCAGACTTAACTCTACGTCTACCGAGTGGCCATACAATGCCCTTATGTATGCACCATCTTCGGATAGCTGGTAGCGACCCTTGCTGTCGAGGGCGACAATCTGCTCAAGAGTATCTCTGCTTATACTTAAGGTAGACATAGCCACATGCACATCCATCCAGCCACCTTTGGGGTTGATGTGCTGGGTGTGGCGTAGCAGGTACGCCAACTTGCGTGATATGGCTACTAAGTTATTCATAGTTTGTCTTGGGCATACTCCTCTTGAGTGTGTTATACTGAGGTGTTGAGTATGCCTAATTTATAGAATCTACCTGGAATGAGACGTCTGGCATCGTAACGGCAGTGAAGCCCGACTTTGAGGTGATATCCTCTACAATTTTCCTGATTTCGGTGTACAGCTCGGGTAATACCTCTAAGCGAATAAGGCTCTCAATATCCTCTTTACGTGACACATTGTCGGTGATATTTACTATGGCTGCATATGCTACCAAAGTCTTGAATATGGCTTGCTTCTCGGTGTGAGCGTCAACTGTTGCTGTTAGGGTAACATCCTTAGCCCGTGAATCCTCAATATCGTCAATTTGGAGGTTAAGATTAGTAGTAACACGTGCATTACCTTCTGCCTTTTTGAGAAATAAATTTGGGACATTTGGCGAGTTGAACTCTAAATTTTTGATGTAACCAATTACGATGTTGTATGATTTATTAGCCATAGTAGTAGATTGAGTAGTTGTTATACAATATGTGATTAGTCACCTTATCCGAACAAAAGTACAAAATTTATCGGATAGGTCATAATTTTTGCTTACTTTTGTTATATTATTTCTAACTTAGCTTAAAATTACGTTGACATATGAAAGAGATATGTTTCGCTGGCGGCTGCTTCTGGGGTACCGAACACTATTTTAAGCAGGTGCGTGGAGTGTTACGTACCGAGGTGGGCTATGCTAATGGCCATACGCCAAGGCCTACATACGAAGAGGTCTATACGGATACTACGGGCTATGCCGAGACAGTGCATATCAGCTACGACCCAACTATTGTTAGTCTGGAGCTGCTCCTGAAGCTCTATTTTAGCTCTATCGATCCACTCTCGTTAAACCAGCAGGGTGGCGATAAGGGTACACGCTATCGTACGGGTATTTACTATACATCGGACGTTGACCTGCCTACGATACACCGAGTATATGCGGATGTCGAGACAAGAGTGGGTGCTAAACTTGCCGTAGAGGTCGAGCCATTGCGTAACTTCTTTACGGCAGAGGAGTACCACCAGGACTACCTCGATAAGAACCCTGCGGGCTATTGTCATATACCTGGCCAGCTGATGGTTATGGCATATCATGCAAATAGACATAACGAAGATGAGTAGCTCGGTATAGGTTTAGCCAATACAGCTATAAGAAAGTATGATTGAAAATATGATTGTTTATTAGAAAAATTTATTACCTTTGCACCAGAAACAAAAACTAAAAGCTAACAACTAACAACTAAAAACTAAAAAGACTATGGATAAGTATACATGTATTCCTTGTGGTTGGACTTACGACCCAGCAGTTGGTGACCCAGATAACGGAATTGCTCCTGGCACATCTTTTGATGATCTACCCGATGATTGGACATGCCCTGTGTGTGGCGTAGGTAAGCAGCTTTTCGACAAGCAGTAAGCCGATTTAGATAACAACTTAAAACACATTGACACTATGGATAATAAAAATAAGGTATTGGACGTGATGAAGCAGGCTGGTGAGCCTCTCAACGCAGGTAAGATTGCAGAACTTTCGGGTATCGACCGCAAGGAGGTCGACAAGGCTATGAAGCAGCTCAAGGATGAGGGTGCTATCGTATCGCCCGTACGCTGTAAGTGGGAGCCAGCAAAATAGTCCCACACCATCATACTCTATTATCGTACAAGCGGTAGGTCATCAGTCCAGGCCTACCGCTTGATTGCTTAATATACATCGACATTAACCCCTACATTCTAAAATCCAACTCTCGCTCTGCTATTGTTACATCTCAGGCGATCGTGGTGAGAGTAAGCGTATCCCTCTGCATCGTGATTTTATAACCTGGAAGTAGACAACAATCGCTGTTAAGTTGTGTAAAAATTCGCAAAATATTTGTTTGTTTCAGAAATGTGCGTTAACTTTGTGTCAAAATTACACAAATAGTCAAATTGTGCTATTCAGCCTATGATGATAGATTTATCGGATATCCGCACTCTATTATCATATACGAGCGGAAAAATTACTAACAACAAATAACTATACACTATGTCACTTAAAGATCTATTTACAAAGAAGAGGGTTACGACCGAGAAGACGGTCATTGAGACTAAGGTAACTACTGAGACTAAGGTAACAACAGGCGAGGATAAAAAGAGTTTTGATGAGGTTACTCCCAAACAGGTAGGTGTGCTTGATATGGTAATAGCGTTCGACACCACAGGCTCCATGGCATCCTATATCAATGCTGTGCGTCAAGAGGTGGCAGAGCTTGTGCCACGTCTATTCAAGGAGAATGAGAACCTGAGACTCGGTATCGTGGCATTTGGCCACTACTGCGACATGAAGGGCGCTACGGAGTTTGGCGATGCTTATCAGTGCCTCATGCCCACAAACAACGAGAACGACATCATCAAGTTTGTGCGTGAGAGCAAGGATACGAGTGGTGGCGATGGCGATGAGTTCTACGAGCTTGTGATCAAGAAGATTGTTGAGGAGACCCCTTGGCGTGAAGGCTCTACACGTGCCATACTTCTAATCTCGGATGCCAACCCTCATCCGCTGGGCTACACCTATGCCAACTATGTTGTAGGCAATCAGATTGATTGGCGCAAGGAGGCTGAGAAGGCTGCAAACCTTAAGATTAAGATCGACACCGTAACAATTACTGATGAGCCATGGTACAAGGAGCTATCGAAGATGACCAATGGAGTGAGTGTGCCATTCTCTTCAGGTCATAAGACCGTACAACTTGTCGAGGTAGCAGCCATGGCACGTGGCTCAATGGCTTCTCGCAAGCGTTTTGATGCTATGCTCCGCAAGTGTGTTGACCCCGAGACCAGCGCAGTATTCTCGTCGTACAAGAGCGAGAGAGATGAGTTTGACTTTTAAGCGTGGGTTCTATGATAAACAGTCTTGTTGCAGACTCTATTCGTGGATCTCTTATGGCGGGTGCTGCGGGCGATGCTTTAGGCTATGAGGTTGAGTTTATGAGCCGTCGAGCAATCCTGTCACGCTATGGCGAGCGTGGTATTGCGCAGTTTGAGCTGTCGGATGATGGCAAGGCGCTTATCAGCGATGACACGCAGATGACGCTCTTTACGGCAAATGGTCTGCTCATGGGTCTTACGCGCAACTATATGTTGGGGGTACACTCGCCATGTGAGCAGTATGTCCCTGCAGCATATGTCGATTGGTACTATACGCAGACACGTGATGAGCGTGCTGATGAGCCTTGTACGTGGCTTCGTCAGCTGCCAGCTATGTACGAGCTACGTGCGCCTGGAGGCACCTGTATGAGTGCATGCAACAGCCTTATGCGCCACCTGAATCCCACGAACAATAGTAAGGGGTGTGGCGGTATTATGCGTGTGGCTCCTGTGGCACTGCTTAACTCTGCCTTTGGCCCGTGTGGCAAGACCTCGCTATATTCATCCGTAGAGCTTGCACGAGCTGGTGGCTTCATTGCCGAGTGTACCCATCTGCATCCTCATGGTTATATGCCTGCTGCGATGCTCACAACCTTGCTAAGCAGGTTAGTTCCCATTACGACTGAGCAGGCAAAAAGTGAGATAGATTTTATCGTACAGGAGGCTGTGGATATGCTTTTTAGGGCGTATGATGACAGATATCATGAGCAGAGACACGAACTTATACGACTTACGTATAAGGCTATGGAGCTGGCATACTCCGATATCCCTGATGCTGAGGCTATATGTCAGCTTGGTGAGGGGTGGACAGGCGATGAGGCATGGGCTATAGCTCTCTACTCTGCAGTGCGCCATATCGATAGTGTGGAGGATGCTATCATCGCTTCTGTAAACCATGATGGCGATAGCGACTCTACGGGGGCTGTGTGTGGCAATATCATGGGCGCAATATATGGCTATGAGCATATCAGGGAGCGCAATATCTTTTGCCCTAAGGATATGATGCTTGAGCAGACCCTTGAGCTGTCGGACGTTATCCTTGCGTTGGCAAACGACTTGGTGGATTGCAAAATAACTGCTCAACTTGAGCCTTGCGACACACCCCGCAAACGAGAGTGGCTGGAGCGATATAGGCTTATACGCCCCGCAGGAATAGAAATTTAACCGATACAATATTGTAACAAAACAAACCCTAAACTATGGAGATTATTAAGGAGCGATTCGAGGCGTTGTCTAACGCAGATAAGAGACTGTGCCTTACGATGTTGTCTGATGAGTATGATGTCTCGGTAAACTACGACCTTATCACTGCTCAGAAGCTGCAGATTAAGGAGCTTAAGGCTCAACGTGCCACTGTTGCAGATGAGTACAAGAAGCGCATCAAAGAGTTGGAACTTGAGATTGGTAAACTCTCGGCCTATATCGAGGAGCTTGAGAGTCAGAAACCTCAAAAAGCAGAGTTTAGCTTCGATCAGATGTATTGCGCTATACCGAAGTCTGAGCGCAAGCAGCTCCGCAAGCAGCTTGCAGCTTCGTGGCTCTATCGCAACCTTATTAATCACAATATGAGCCAACGTGAGCAGATCCGCCATCTCGAGCATACCAACGAACAACTACTCACCCAGCTCATCAAACTGAGAAACCAATAACCACTCCCCATACTAACAAAAAAACAACTTGTGACTTACTCGCAAGTTGTTTTTTTATAGTTACTCTCCTTAGCGTTTTATCGACTTATTTATGTTGTGCCTACGCTGCTTTTTTATCCGATGCTTATGCCTTTTGCAACAATTCATCAACCTGTGCAATTTTATCAGTCAATTAATTTGTTGTTTGCATTTATTTTTACTATATTTGTAGCTGGTCTAGTAATCTTTGATGTTGGCAGAAGAATTTGCTTCTATTTATAAACATTACCCCATTACTACACGCTACTACAATTAACCTAACTTATACCTAAATGTGATATAATTATGAAGAAATTATCTCTTGTTGTTTCTACTATTATACTCTCTTTGCTATTTTTTAGGCTGCTATCAAACTATTCTGATCGTTTTGAGGAGGTTGAAAGTAACTATCAAAATAAAACTGCAGTTAATCTGGTTAAAGGAGTGGATCCTAAGGATATATCAAGCGTGCTTCTTGCTCACAATTATGTCGCAAATCAGGATGACGCTGAGTTTGTGTCAGAGTTTATTTCTCAAAAAATAAACGAAGGTGAGGTGTTGACCAGGATATATGATCTTACAAAAGATGATTGGCAGATTCCAAATTCATTTATTGATAGTGTTGGCTCAAATAGTTATGTGGAAAAATTGAGCAATTATCAAGAGGCTGCTAATAGGTTATATCGAGAGTTAGATCTTTCTCAACTTTCCTCTTGTGTTGAACTTGACTCATTGTTTAGTGATGAGATAAAAGTTGTTGTGTCCGAGGTAGTCAAAGAAGGTAACTATATAACAAGAGAAACACGATTCTGTACAGATGTTATTGTTAGTCTCTCAGAGCATGTGTATATTGATAGTTTAAAGGATGATGAAGCGCAAAGTAGGATAATTGCTTATGCCAAAACCAATGATAGGGGCGTATGTGTGTTTAAGGGTCTTAATCCAACTCATTCATATAGTGTATTGCCCATTAAATCAGGTTGTAATTATGGCATTGCTAAAGGGTCTGTTGGAGGAAGTCTATCTGAGTCGATTGCTGACCAGAGAGACTTTCTGGATAAACTCTTTAGAATGAATGAGAATACTTTGGTATGTTCATTCAATCAAAAAGAGCAAAAGATTGCTATCTTTGATAATTCTACTATTCAAAAAATAAAAGAGGATGGTTCATTGACTGTACGATCGCCAAAAGAGTATAGGGATGTGCTAGCCATAAATTTGGTAATATTCCTTATTTCTTGGTGGGGAGTATTCGTATCTAATATCATTTCAAAACGAAAGATAGATAGTATCCTAATGGCAATTTTGATGTCGCTAACAGGTTTGTGTCTATTGATTATGTTCTCTCTTAATGATCCATTAATGGATAGATTGTTAGGTGGTGATATGATTGGTGGAATTGTTGTTGGCGTGCTATTAATTGCTATTCTTCAAAAGGTAGATTTTATTAGATTCTTTCAGGGTAAATCAGTTGTTGACTATGGTTTTATAGCTATAGTGTTTGTATTGTTGCTACTAGCCATACCAATGTTTTTTATCGAGAGTATCGCAGTCAAGGTTAGTGGTGCGATGATGTTGTTGGGATTATTTCTTACTGCGTGCACACAAAATAAAAAATATAAAAAGAGAATAGCCGGAAGCGTGACAACGATAGATTTTGATGTTCCTATGGTTGTGTGGCGTTGGATGCAAATGCCTTTAAAAAACAAAGTTTGCTATTTGACCCAAATATGCGGGTGTGAACCAGCAGGAAATGTGCTTAAAACGTTTGCTCTTATAGCAATGCTATTCGTATGTATATTGCATATATTGTGTGTCATTGCTAAATGGTTATGTTTGCCATTTAAACGTAAAATATCAAAACTAGTGGAAAAGCTTTACGGCTCTAATACCGTTGTAAATATATTTTGTTTGTTGATAATAGTTTTAGCTTTGCCATTATGGTTGATAGATATACTAATATGGCTGTTTGGTATTTTTAGGCCATTGAGATATGTTAAGGGGGTGGGGTATGTTTGGATGGCATTGATTCTTACTTTGCTGCTATTTACTCCATTAGGTGTAGCAGTAGGAGGGATGAAAGTAAACCTCGATTTGGGCTTTATATTTCAACCAAGCGAGATTGCTAAATATTTGGTAGTCTTATTTATGGCAGCTTTCTTTAGTATTAATGCGGATCAAATTATCCAATTTTCTAAGCCTGGAAATACCGGTCTATTTGGCGCAAAATTAAGGATGTTGTCTGTTATTATTGTGTCCTTGGGCATTGTAATGTTTTTATATCTTTTTTTGGGCGATATGGGTCCTGCACTTGTATTAGCTTTTACATTTATCTTCTTGTATTCGATTATTAAATCTAAAGTAGATCTAAGTGATACGACTGCTGCTAATAGATTAAAGAGGATATTTACCTGTGATATAGCAATGCTTTTCTATGGAGTTGTATCGTTCTTTATGATGCTATATGTGGGTAATATGTTCAACTTTTTATGGTTGGGATGTCTTTTGTGGTTTTTAGTATGGGGTTTGTTGTGTTGGAATAGAAATCAAATATTTGAGACACCCGTATTATTTAATCTTGTTGTTACAGCATTTATATTTGGCGGTAGTCTTCTTAATAATTTCTCTATGTTTGAAGATATAGCTCAACGATTGGAAGGTCGTGTAGAGATGTGTACTAATACATGGGGCGTTTTACCTATAAATGGACAAATGGAAGATGCTGGTGCCAACACTCAGGTTGCTCAAGGTTTGTGGGGTTTAGCCTCTGGAGGATTATTTGGTCAGGGACTGGGTAATGGCTCTCCACATTTTATCCCAGCATTTCAGACAGATATGATTCTCGAGAGTATTGGGGAGCAGATGGGTTTTTGTTGTCTGCTTGTGATAGTGATACTAATGGCATGGTTGCTTAGACGAACAATTGTAATTGGATACGGAACGTACAATCCATTTGCATTTTACTTGTGTTTAGGTATTGCGATAGTTACTGCTATACAGTTTGTTATTATCGCATTAGGAAGTACTGGAATAATACCTCTAACAGGTGTAACTGTGCCATTCATTAGCTATGGTAAAGTTAGTATGATTCTAAACCTATTGGCTTTTGGAGTTGTACTCTCAATCTCATCACACAATACTTCTGTTAAGACTCAAAATGAAGAACTACATAACATTGTACGTAAAAATATTCAAAAGTATAACTACTCTATTTCTCTTCTTAGTTGGGTATATTGTGTAGTAGTAGCAATTCTTTGTAGTGTTTTTGTGTACTACCAATTCCTTGATAGAGATGATACGTTAATTAGACCTTTATATGTCAACAATACAGTGGGTGATCCTATCGTAGAGTATAACCCTCGTATAGCGCAGTTGACAAACAAGATGATGATTGGCGATATATACGATCGAAATGGCGTGTTGTTGGCAACCAGCAATAAGTCTAAGATAAAGAAATATCATGAGATTTATTCTGATTTGAATTTAGACTGTGATACACTACAAATTCAGGATCGTTACTATCCTTTTGGTGAGCATATGTACTTTATGCTTGGTGACTATAACTCTAAGCTATTTTTCACTTCAACAGATCGCAGCCCTCGTGGATATATGGCAGAGGCTCGTCATCTTACCGATCTTAGAGGATACGATAACATGTTGAGAAATGAAGCTGGTGAACCAATCAAAGTTAATCTATCCTCAGATAGTTATCGACCAGGCAGATTTTATTCATCTAATTTTGAAATTAAACGTAATCATATTCAGCTTAGAGACTATACCGATGTGATTCCTTACCTTAAAGAGGGCGTGAATAGTGATAAGGTCAAGAGAGTAAATACTCGTTCACAGCGATTCTTTGAGTTCGGAAAAATTGAGCCTAAAGATATTCAATTAACTGTTGATGCTGTGTTACAAACCAAACTTCAAAATATGATGGTTGACTATGTAAACACACATTATCGTAGTGCCAAGTGGAACAAATTGCGTATGTCTATTGTCGTTCTTGATGCCAAAAATGGAGATATGCTGGCATCAGCAAATTATCCATTGCCAGACTATGATGTGTTGATAGAAAATGGTTCGGTTAACTACTCAGATAATAATAGGGAAGAGTCATGGAGCGCTTATACTGAAAGAGATTTGGGTCTTACCAAAACATCACCTCCAGGATCTACTGCAAAGGTAATGTCTGCCATCGCAGGACTTAGAAAACTCGGTGTTGAGTGTGCAAATGAGAACAATGGAAAGTACTATTATAATGTCAAGGCAAGTCATACTGTGGGCTTAGAGCCTACCGGTAGGGTGACAATGAGAAAAGCTATTGTAAAGTCATCGAATTGTTATTTTATACATCTAATTAATGACCATGATGTATATAGAGATTTAGCATATGTATACGGAACGGTAGGTGTTGAACTAAATGGACAAACACCATATATGTTTGATTATCGTGACCATTCTAATCTTAGTAGATGGAATCAAACGGTTTCAAAAGAGTCCGTAGGTGCTACTAATATCTATCGAAGATATAGAGATGATGGCTCGATAGGCAAGATGAATCGTCATCCTGCATGGTTCTGGGCTTGGGGACAAGGTACTCTATGGGCAACACCTGTTACAATGGCACGTGTAGCGTCAACGGTTGTAAATGGTGGTGATATGCCTGTAACAAGATATGTACTTAGTGATAAAAAGAAGAGTGTGAAAGTGATATCTTCAAATGAAGCAGAGGCTTTAGATGACTTCATGAGGGAAGAGGCTCGAGAAAAAGGATTTAACAATCGTAATATTGGTGGCAAAACAGGAACCGCAGAACGTATTTTGTTAAAGAATAATAGAGTTACTAAACCAAATGATGGTTGGTTCATATGTTATATTGATAATGCTAAGGTAAAAAAGACAGTCAAAGGAAAACATAAAGAAGAAACCTCCCCATTGGCTATTGCGGTACGCTTGGAGCGTTTAGGTAGTGGTATGTCTGGAAAAGCTGTTGACGTTACTCAGGAGGTAGTCGGGGTATTAACAAGCTTAGGATATATGTAGTAATCAATCAAATAACAGGAATAGAATAAATATAAATAACCTATAACTTAATATTTTAGATACCATGTCAGATATTTATTTCGGTGAGTATATAAGGTTGGCTATGATTGGCAGTGGAGCTTTTGCTACCGTTTACAAAGTGCGCCATAATGCTTACGGCCATATAAGGGCTCTTAAGGTGTTAGATAAGCCTATTGTTGGTGATGAGAAAAATCCAATAAAGAAAAAGTTTATGGATGAGTGTAAACTTCTTCTCAGATTGGGTAATGGCTCACATCCTAACATTGTCAGAATTTGTCGTCCTTTGGTTCATGATGAACATGCAGCTATTGAGATGGATCTTATTGATGGTAATAATTTAGGAGATTACATTAAAGAGCATAATAACTATATTGAGACAAAGGAGGTTTTGAGATTACTTTGTGAAATAAGTAGCGCCTTAGCATATTGCCATGTGGATATATATAAATACTGCATGGATCGAACTATAGATAATCTGAAGGATGATCCTAAGGATGGATCGAAAGTATTGATAGATGCTGCCAAACGAAAAGAGTTGATAGAAAAATATCGTATTGTCCACAATGATATCCATTCGGGCAATATTATGCGTCGCACCGATGGGTCATATATGCTTTTGGATTTTGGGTTGTCAATTGAGGGCGGTAATCTTGCAAGAAGTAGTCAGCGTCGTAATGGTGCCCCTGAATATAAAGCCCCAGAAAAGTGGAATGACGACAAGTTATTATTGCCTCAATCCGATATTTATAGCTTTGGTATAACGTTATATGAGTACCTTACAGGAAGAGTGCCCTTTATCTTAGAAAAGAACGGAAGTAAAGCAGAATCTATTCTTTGTATTTCACACGAGACCAAAACCCCACCATCTATCTATGACTTGCGCAAGGCTGCATTTGAGCGTACTCATTCAGGTAAGACGTATAAGAAGGACTATCCCGATTGGTTAGAGGCTCTTATTATGAAGTGTTTGGAGAAGTCTCCAAAAGATAGATTTCAGGATGGTAAGGAACTCTATACATATGTAAAGGAGTGTATGGAGAAGGAGTATACAACTCATAGCAAGAATTCGGATAAGTCTAACCAAAATGAGAAAATAACAAAATTGCAAAAAGAGGTTGACTCTAAAACTGAAGAATTACAGAAGGTTAAGTCTGAATTAAAAATGACTGAGTCTAAACTTGCCGCTTTGAGAGTTCTTTACAATACAGTTTATAAGGAAAAAAGAGATTTAGAAAATGAGAATAAAACTCTTAAGCAACAGATTAATCCTCTAAAGAAATGGAGAGTATTATTTTGGTTGGCTGTGTCAATTTTGTCGGTTGCAGTGTTAGTGTTGCTGGGCAATAATACAACTACGATTTACCCTGAGAATCTTGAACAGATAGCCATTGAGCGAGATTCGCTTAAGAAAGTAGATAAAATATATCAAAATGAGATAGTAAAATTAGGAACAGAGATATCAGTCAAGACTGTAGAGATTGCAAACTTAAAAAGCGAAATAGCAGAGAATAAGAAGACTATAAATAATTTGAAAGACAATTCCAAGTTGTCAAACCAGGAGACTATTGACAAATACGAGAAGCAGTTGTCTGCAAAGGATAATACGATTAAGAATCTTAATAGTGATATCTCTACAAAGCAGACAAAGATTACTAATTTATCAAACCAGGTGCAGACGCTAAGTAATGAGGTTGCAAGGCTAAGGGCGAGTGGAGGCTCATCTTCATATCAGCAGATTATTGAAGCCAAGAACGCTACTATCAAGCAATTAAATTCAGAGATCGTTAAGTTGAAGAAAGAAAATTCAGATCAAAAGAATCTGATTAATATATTAAATAAGCAATTATTATAGTATTATGGCAAGCAGATTTTTTAAAAAAATTGCAGATTTTTTTAATGGAGATAATAGTAATGGCTCCATAAAGAATGATGACGACAATCCCCGTAATGGTATTGATCGTCAGGATGAATTACTTAGGGCAGTAATTCGAATTCTAGGTCAAAATTACCGTGGTGCAAATGTGGATCTAACCAACTTTCATCTTATATTATTGGTTAATAATGGTTTGCTCTATCCGATTGTAAACACTCCAGAATTTCAAGAACGAGTTATAGCTGAGATTCATAGTCAACTCGGATTAGCGTTTGCGTCAATCCAGGTTGTGATGGGCAATCCAACTAAGAATGATGCAGTCGAAATAATGGATGGTTGCTATTTGCAGTTAGAGGAAAATAAGGCAGAAAATGTTGTGCCTAATAGGCTAATTACAAAGGCGATAATTAGCCAAGTGGATGGATGTGGCTCTTTAATAGGAGGAAGTGTAGAGATTGACTCGGAATCAATCAAAACATTGCCCTCTCGAAAATATAATATTGGTATTGGAAAGGAACCCATGACTGATAGTAGAATCCGAAGAGTTAATCACATTGCAATAGATGACAACGAATCCTCAGAGCAGTTTGAAATAAATAAGTATGTAAGTCGAACACATGCCCATATATCATTCTCAGAACAGTATGGTTTTTTATTATATGTTGAAAACGGAAAATCCACAAATGGACATTCAACCGCAGTTTTAAGGGGTGATAAAACATATAAAGTTAATAATGTAATTTCACCATGTCAACTTCAAGATGGAGATTATATAATGTTGAGTAATCGAGTTAAATTATTGTTTAAAGTCAAATAGCCATGAAACTAAAATTTAATCTAACGAAATTAGGTGAGTGTATAGCAAAGAAGTTTGGTGCAGAGTCTAATCCGCCAACAAATTCTAATGCATCTGATACAACTCCGCCACAATTATCCGATAAAGAACTAACAAACCAAACTATATTAGACGAGTTAGTTGAGCATTTTAGTAGCAAGCTAGAGAAAGAGTCATTGGGTCAAACAATGTTGTTCCCTATGACGTTTAATGTCTTGATGCATCCTGCTGACTTCGATAATCGAATAGAGGCACTACCCTTTATTATTAAAGAAATTGCGAAGGCGATGTATCAGGTAATTAAGGCCAATAAAGATATGCGTCCCTATATTCAAAGACCTGCTCGATATTGGTATTTTCAGTTTTCTCCATGTGAGATTATAGACGAAAATTTCGCTAAAGAGTATAATTTAAAAATTCGAAGAGGGCATATAATCACACTATCAACCTTATTGAGAACTGATGAAAATGGCGGTGCTGTATTTGTAAAAAATAATAATAAAGTGTCTATTAAATCTGAGGGGGGAGGAGTTTTGGATTATGTTAATGTTAACATGGATGCAATCGGTAACCTTGATATTGAAGGCACGGGAATATTTAAAGTCCCTTATGATGATAATTTGCCAACTGATATAAATAAAATTAATTTTCAAAAGGTATTTGCGAATATTAGTTTAGCGCTTACTACGGGTAACGTTCAATTTAATATGGAAGAGAACTTAGTGTATGTATCTGGTAACACTGAGACTCGAAGAGGTAAACAATTTATCATATTACCAACAGCAAACATATCAAAAGGTCATATACAAATAAAGTATGACTCAAGTGAAAATAAGTTTAAGATTGCAGCATATGCTCTAACCGTATTGAACGAACGACAACTTCAGCTAAGTAGTGGTGGTAATGTCCATTGGTATGATTTATCCGCTGAGTCTGAAATATTATTGAATGGAAATACAAGGGTCATTTTTAGATCAAAGTTGTAAAAATGAATAAAATTACATTTTTTGGAAATACAGATGTGGGCAAACAAAGGACTAATAATGAAGATGCCTATATCGTGCAGAATATTTGGGACTCGGATCATATTCTTGCTGTCGCTATAGATGGCGTAGGAGGTTATGAGGGTGGTGAAATAGCATCCTCAATAGCTAAAAAGAGTATTGTCGAGTACCTTGAGAAGTACCCTGACGGAGAGCGTTGCGAACTTTTGAAGCAGGCTGTAATATATGCAAACAACACAATATATGAGGAGCGTGAAAGAATGCCTCAGTATAGTAGTATGAGCTGTGTTTTAACAGCTGTGTTGATAGAGATCTCGAAAAGACGTATAAATATGGCCCACGTTGGTGATACACGTTTATATCAATATTCGAAAGGTCGCTTGGTTAAACTGTCTCATGATCACTCTGTCGTAGGTTATAAAGAAGAGAATGGCTATCTAACAGAACAGGAGGCTATGGCCCATCCTCAGCGCAATATCATATCTCGTGATGTGGGTTCTCGATTTATTGCAAGTAACGGAGATTTTGTAGAGGTTGCAGAGTTCAATTTTGCACACAATTCCATATTGATGTTGTGTTCGGACGGATTGTGTGATATGATCACCTCGCAACAAATGGTGGCTGAACTTGAATGTGATATGTCGCTCACAGATAAGGTTAATAACCTAATTGCAGCTGCTAATAATGCAGGAGGTAGGGATAATATCACTGTGGTTCTCGTTGAGTCATATGACCCCGATTATGTTGAACCAGAGCCAATGGTGTCAATAGAACCTGAGGAGTCGATAGAGTCTAATGGTGATGAGGAACAACTTAATAAGCAGCTCACTACTGAGGTAGACAATATTGATGTTAGTTGTAAACAAAAGACTAATGATCTATGTAGTGTACGCTCAAAATACATTAAGACGTTATTAATGGTATGTTCCGTTTTTGTTCTTGTCGTAATAGGCTATGTTCTCGGCGGATTTACAGGTGGAAAGTTATTACCATCCATTTTTAGTACACCTATACAAGCGGATACTACCGTCCAAGATGTTGTGGTTATTGATTTGCAGAGCGATACCACTGAGCTACGTCGCGTCATTGAACATAAGGATTCATCATTTATTAGGTTGTTGAATGACAAGATGTGTGAATTGCAAAAAGATACTATAATTCTTAATCAGGTTACAAATGAAAAGAAGGCCTTGATTGAGACAATTCAAAGCGTCTTGGGGCGTGAGTAAATATATAATGTTGCGCATAACCATATTACTGCCGGTGATATGGTTAGCGCTCGCCTATGTTATAAGGTGTATGTTAATATTGCTAAATGCATCGGCTAATTGGTATATATTAATAACATGCAATTATGCTTACGAACCAATTTCAAAATGCGTGTAGGAGAATGATAAATTGATATAATAGTAAATACGTAATAGTTACCTAATCATATATACTAACCAAAAGAAGTTATGAAACGATTTGTCATTATACTTATAACTATATTACTACCATTAATAGCTTCAGCACAGGATTACGATAAGTATTTGAAGGCTGCGCAAGAGCATATCCAAAGTGGAGATTTAATCAAAGCAAAGATATGCTATGAAGTATATGTTGAGATGACCAAAAAGAAGGATCCAACAATAGAAGCGATCATTTACGGTTCAAATAAAGAACCTGTAGAAACCAATACTGTCACTAAACACTATGACAATGGCAAGTATGTTGGCCATCTGGTAGATGGTAAAAAGCATGGTCAAGGTACGTACTATTGGAAAGAAGGTGATAGATACGAGGGCGAGTGGAAGGATGATCAACTAACAGGTCAAGGCACGTATTATTACGTAAGTGGAAATAAATATGTCGGTGCGTTTGTCAATGGTAAAAAGCATGGTCAAGGTACGTTCTATTGGAAAGAAGGTGATAGATACGAGGGAGAGTGGAAGGATGATCAACGAACAGGTCAAGGCACATTCTATTGGAAAAATGGAGATAAATATGTCGGTGCGTTTGTCAATGGTAAGCTACA
>JAZNQJ010000053.1:0-2983 GCA_045590115.1 Alistipes sp.
ATTGTCTTCCTAAGACCGCTTGGCCTCCGACTTTACTAAAGAGGACAAATCGAGAGGTTTGTTCTTTTTTTGTGTCTATGTGGCGCGCATAGCTACTTGCGTAGCCCTCGTGGTGCAGTGATGCAAGGCCATGTGTGCAAGCCTACAGCCTGCACCACAGCACCACGCCACCTGCGGCGAATGCGCGCCTAAACGAGCTCTCGTTGTAGCGTGTAAAGCACTACTCACTAAATGTCGGAGGTTGCGGGGATAGAACATGTTGATTGCTCGACCTGCGGTCTGCGCAAAGCGGTATCCCCGCGAGTTCGCAACTAAAGTTGCGACCTTCGAGTCCTCAACTATATATACAATCCCTCCAAACCTCCCTTTGATAAGGGAGGCTTGTGGCAAGGCGTTGCCTTGCATTGCTTTGCAATCGTATATCCTTGCAATACTGAATTACACGCTTATAATCCTCAATAAATGGGTTGGAAATTTCGATGCTGTGTCCTACCATAGAGGAAATCCAATCGGATTTCCTCTTTTTTTATGGTAGTGGGGGGGACTTGTGTCCTCAGTTATATATACAATCCTCCCAAACCCTCCTTTGATAAGGAGGGCTTATGGCAAGGCAGCGCCTTGCATTGCTACGCAATCGTATATCCTTGCAATACTGAATTATAGACTGAGCCGATGTTAGGCGTTCAGATGCCATTGACAAGATTGGCTACTCCGCAAGAATGCGGAGCTTAACGCCCATCTTGGGGTTCCCTTAATTGGATGCACAAAGCTGAGTAGATGGAGGCCACCCAAGGGTGTGTCTTTTTTTTGTATCTATGGCCTATAATGCGAGCATTAGCCCATAGATACAAAAAAAACCCCAATCTTTCGATTGAGGCCTCCATCTACTCAGCTTTGTCGGGATGACAAGATTCGAACTTGCGACAACACGCCCCCCAGACGTGTACTCTAACCGGGCTGAGCTACATCCCGAGCTTGTTTTTGCGATGCAAAGGTAATAATATTTTTTTGATTTGTGCAAATTATGTGTGAAAAAAATGTAACTTTGCCATATGATTAGGACTGTGTACATATGTTTGGTGGCCTTAATTGCTTGTGTATGTGTGGGTTGCGGTGGCTCTAAAGCCTCTTCTGAGAGGGTTTTTGACAATGTTTCCTACGCCCCAAACCATGCCTCCGGGTTCGTGATAAATGAGGATTCGGAGGGGGTAAAACTGCTATGTGTGACACGTCCATGGCAGGGTGAAAATATCGCTGAGCAACGACTTGCAATCTTTGCCACAGAGGAGCAGGCAAAGGGTTACTCAGGGGAGTATATCGTAGGAGCTGCGGAGCGTGTGATATGCATGTCGACAAGTCATGTGGCGATGCTCAGTGAGTTAGGCTTGGGGCATACCATCGTAGGTGTTTCTGGCAAGCAGTATATCATCAACGATAAGGTGCGTAACAACCCTGCAATATGCGATGTGGGCTACGACAGTAATCTTGACTATGAGGCCATCCTCCTTGCTGATGCCGACCTTGTGATTCTCTATGGCGTGACGGCGGAGAATAGTGCGCTTACGGCCAAGCTACGTGAGATTGATGTGCCATATATCTACTTTGGCGACTACACCGAGCAGACGCCCCTGGGCAAGGCTGAGTGGCTTGTGGCTATGGCTGAGATTATGGGCTGCAGAGAGCGTGGCGAGGAGCTATTTAGTTCTATCGTAGAACGTTACGAAGCTGTGTGCAACAATGCACCCCCTCTTGAGAAGCCTTGCCGAGTGATGCTCAACCTCCCGTATCAGGATGTGTGGTACATGCCCTCGGACGATAGCTACCTTGTGCGCCTGATTCGTGATGCAGGTGGCGAGTATATATACAAAGGTTGCAATCCACACTCTGGCTCTAAAGGTATAAGCCTTGAGCAGGCCGTAGAGCTTGTCGCTAAGGCCGACATATGGCTTAATGTGGGGCAGTGTACCTCGCTTGATGAGGTGTGTAGCCAGGCACCGTTGTTTGCCAATATGGAGGTGGTGCGTCGTGGCGAGGTGTACAACAATAACCGTAGGCGTAGCGAGGGTGGTGGCAGCGACTTCTGGGAGTCGGCCATTGTGCGCCCCGACGTGGTACTCAGCGACTTAGTACGTATCCTACGAGGCAAGAGCGACAGCTTATACTACCATCAACGACTCAACTAAGATGTCACAACGAAGACTACATATAACACTCTTTATGCTACTCTCCGTAGTGCTTGTTGCCGCAGCCCTTGGCGACCTATTGCTCGGCACTACCCATATACCACTTAATGAGGTGTGGGCGGCACTTGTAGGCGAGTCAACGAATGCTAACTATGCCAAGATTATCAATGAGTTGCGCCTACCTAAGATTATTGTGGCATGTATCGCAGGTATGGCACTTGCAGTTAGTGGCTTGCAGATGCAGACAATGTTCCGCAACCCCTTGGCTGGCCCATATGTGCTGGGTATCAACTCGGGAGCAAGTCTCGGCGTAGCGCTCTTTACGCTCGCACAGCCAATGTTGGGCATGGTGTCGGGAGATATGCTCTCACGCTTTGGTCTTACGGGTATGGCGTGGATAGGCTCGGCAGCGATACTCCTCGTGGTCATGATGCTCTCACGTAAGATAAAGAACGTCAGCGTGATACTCATTATTGGCATGATGCTCGGCTCGGCAATATCGGCTATTGTTGGTGTGCTTCAGTATATGGGTAGCGATGAGTCGCTCAAGGCCTTTGTGGTGTGGACAATGGGATCGTTGTCTACAGTAACACGTGATGATATTTTGGTGTTTGGCATCGCTGTGTTTGTAGGCCTCATATTATCGGTGATGGCTATCAAGCCATTGAATATGTTACTCTTAGGCGAGAGCAATGCCAGAACCATGGGTCTTAACGTGCGTCGCTCACGCCTTATCATCTTCCTCTCTACAACACTCTTGGCTGGTACTGTTACGGCCTACTGTGGCCCTATCGGCTTTA
>JAZNQJ010000054.1:0-12484 GCA_045590115.1 Alistipes sp.
GAGATTATCGGTGCGTGGATTGGTGGTACTATCGACACCACATCGGGCGTGGGTGCATCATCAGAGATGGCTGGCGAGGTGGCTCAGAAGACCGCTATCGTGGTTAAGGCTACGCAGAATGTGCTTATCGGCGTTGTAGCATTCTTCATCGCCTTGTACCTCTCGACACGCTCTGGCGAGGGTAAGAAGTCAAACCGTCCATCACTTGGCATCGTATGGGAGAAGTTCCCTAAGTTTATCCTTGGTTTCGTGATTGCTTCGGCAGTGTTCAGCATCCTTCAGGCTGAGGATTTGCTCACGCTCAATGCTAAGGGTAAGATTATCGAGACATCAATGGCTAAGAACTTCTCTACGTTCTTCTTCTCGCTATCGTTCGTATGTATCGGTATGGATACACGCCTTAAGGATATCATCTCTAAGGAGAATCGCCACGCTTTGTGGGCATTCCTTGGCGCTCAGACATTCAATATCTGCGTGACATTCCTTATCGCATGGCTTATGTTCGGTGTTGTTAAGCCCGCTGTATGGCCTGCTGAGGCTAAGGCTGCTGAGCCTAAGATTGAGGCTGTAGCTCCTGAGGCTAACCCTCTGACAATACCTACTGAGGCTGCTGCAACCCAGACAGATGTTGAGGTTGTAGAGTACGAGAAGGTAGAGAATCAGGAGGCTCTAAAGGCAGATGAGGCTCAGAAATAGTTGTTCATAGAACCGCATCATAGCATAGGGAGGATAACCAATCGGTCATCCTCCCTACTTTTTATAGCTCAAGTTCGAGTTGCTGGTAGTGGTATAGATTCTTTACCGGGCAGCCGAGTGTTCGGGCGTAGCCTATGGTCTGCGCTGTGCCACTTGGCTTGCCATTCCACCATGCTACCACAAGGTCGCTACCCTCAACAAGACGCTTGTTGCGTTCTTGGTATACGCCTGTGTAGTACTCCTCGGCAATATACTCTACGCTATCGGCACGTTGTACAATCGTCTCAAAGAGTCTGCGCTCCACATCGCTCATATGATGGCTAAATGTGGGGTAGGGGATGTATAGCTCGAGGCGAAGATTTGGGTGGCTATCACGCAGGCTCAGCACCGCAAGGGCGGCGGCGAGGTCGAAGCCCTCGGCCATGCCCACACGAAAGCTCTCTGCACCCGATGCCACAAGCTCCTCGACGCAGCTAAGTAGCACATCATCGTGGCTACGCTTATAGCTACGGTGACCCGTAAAGGCGACGGTATGTGGTGTATGGGTGTGAGTCATAGCGCAAAGATAGCGAAATTTTTCTAACCCTCGCCCTTTGGCTTAGACTTTGCTCTTGGTAGAGGCGTATAACGTTTAATACTTTGAGCTATGAAACACTCATCATTATGTTTGCTCTCGGCGCTGGGTGGAGCCCTCGTTGGAGCTATGGTGGCAATGCTCGTAACCCCACAGTCGGGAAAGGAGCTGCGTGGTAAGATTCGTGAGGCTATTGATGAGGCTCGCGAGCGTATGCAGACGTGCGCTGAGGGTGCTTGCGACTGCAATAAGTAGTGTTAACCATTGTCTGAAAATGCCGCTATGCCACTACTACTCTTTATGCTCACAGCCCTTGTAGGCCTACTGCTGCTTAGTGCTGCTTGTGCCATGTGGCTTGGTCAGATGATTGGCAACACTGTCGTAGCACTCCTTATTGTGGGTGTGGTCTACGTCATCATTGCCGTTGTGCTATACTTTGTGGCGATACACTCAACGCTACGCTTGTGGCAACGACGTCTTGATACGGTCTACGATGTGAGCCTTACGGTAGAGATTCTTTATCGGCAGGCGGCAGGGTTTATTAAAAAGATATTGGGAGGCGACTAACCTCCCAATACTTTTACTTACAGCCTGTTACACTACTCCATAAGATGCTCCACAAGGGTCTTTATGCCTATAGCGATAAGCACCACGCCACCCAACGCCCCAGCCTTGGAGCCAAACTTTGAGCCGATGACACGCCCCAGGTATAGTCCTGAGGCTGAGAGCAGGAATGTCACTATGCCGATGATTGCTGATGCTAACCATATGTTGGCATGCACAAAGGCAAGTGTAATGCCCACAACCAGAGCATCGATACTTGTGGCGATGGCCATAAGCGCCATGGTGCGTGGCGAGAAGTTGTCGTTGTGGCTCTCCTCATCGCCCCATATGGCCTCACGTATCATGTTAAGACCTATGAGTAGTAGCAGACCGAAGCATATCCAATGGTCGATGGATGCAACGATATCCGAAAACGATATTCCAAGCCCATATCCTATCAACGGCATAAGGGCTTGAAAGCCTCCAAACCAACCACCTGTCAGTACCACGTGTTGTGGCTTTATCTGTTTGAGCGTAAGACCCTTGCCTATAGATACTGCGGTAGCATCCATCGCAAGGCCAAAGCCCAAAAGTATCATCTCAACAATCCCCATATACTATCTGTTATATGCATCAAGGGCTGGTGTTGCTGCACCCGTCTCATCGAAGAGCTTGCCCCACTGTGGCGAGGTGGCCTCCCAGATAAATGTGCCACGCCCCAAACCCTTAGGTAGCGAGCTTACGATGCGCTCGATATCTAAGTAGTGGTCACGATACTCCACCACGATTATTGGCTTGCGGTAGCGCTTTGCAAGGTCGTTGAGGTTGGTCTCAAGCTCTGCAAGTGTACCATGCCACTCGGGGTAGTAGGATTGGCCTATAAGGTCATACTCCACGCCATACTCAGCCATTGCATCAAAGAAGCGCTGCGACTCCTCAGCCTGACCACCAAGAGCTACATGAAGCATAACCTCTGCTGTGGGTGTTACCTCACGTACGGCACGCACACCCTCCTTGAGTAGTCCGCATAAACCCTTAAACGAATGGCGCACAGAGCCATATGGCCATAGCATGCCGTTGCTTACCTCGTTGCCCACCTGTACCATGTCGGGGGCTGTGCCTTGAGCCACAAGTGCTTCGAGGGTACTCTTGGTGTGGTTGTATACCTCGGCGCATACCTCCTCGTAGCTTAGTGTCTGCCATGCCTGAGGCATAATCTGCTTCTGGGGGTCAGCCCAATTATCCGAGTAGTGGAAGTCGAGCAGGAAGTACATGCCGGCATCCTTGATGCGCTTGGCCATCTGCAACGTATGCTCAAGGTCGCAGTAGCCCTCACGACGTGAGTAGCCAAGCTCCGAGCGTGGGTCGACAAAGAGGCGCAGACGGATATAGTTAAATCCGTTGTTGCGCAGAATCTCTATTGCATCGCACTCAACGCCTGAGTCCGAGAACTTTGTGCCACGATCTTCCTGCGACTGTAGCCACGATATATCAGCACCTACGGCGTATACATTATCTGCTCTTCTCTGAGCCGAGAGGCTTGTGAGGCTTACTATAGCCATGAGTAGTAAAACGACCTTTCTCATTTTAGCGTGATGTGTTAGTGTGTCCTATTTTTGATTATAGCCCTGCGAAGCCTTTGAGCTGAGCAATCTCCTCTGCCCAGCGGCTCTCATCAGGGGTCTCCAATACGAGTGGAATGTTGTCAAAACGAGGGTCTGAGGCAATATAGCGGAAGCACTCCCAGCCAATCTCGCCATCGCCAAGTGGTGAGTGGCGGTCGATGCGGCTACCCAAAGGTCGCATAGCGTCGTTAAGGTGCATACCTCGCAGATATTTAAATCCTACAACACGCTCAAACTCAGCGAACGTAGCATCGCACGCTTCTCGGGTGCGTAGGTCGTAGCCCGCAGCAAACGAGTGGCATGTGTCCAAGCATACGCCCACACGACTCTTATCCTCAATACGGTCAATGATATATGCCAAATGCTCGAACTTAAAACCGAGGTTAGAGCCTTGTCCTGCAGTGTTTTCCAGGACTGCCGTAACGCCTGTTGTACGCTCTAAGGCCATGTTTATAGACTCGGCGATACGGCGTAGTGAACCCTCCTCATCAATGCGCTTGAGGTGGCTACCGGGGTGGAAGTTCAGACGGTCGAGGCCGAGAAGCTCGCAACGACGCATCTCCTCGAAGAACGATTCACGAGACTTCTCAAGGCCATCCTCATCGGGGTGTCCCAGGTTGATGAGGTAGCTGTCGTGGGGTAGTACCTGGTGTGCGCCATAGCCCGCTTGCTCCATTGCGGTGCGGAAAGTGGTAATCTGCTGCTGGGTGAGCTGTGGTGCTACCCACTGACGCTGGTTCTTGGTAAATAGTGCGAAGGCCGTAGCCCCGATGCTTTGTGCATTAGTTATGGCGTTCTCAACGCCTCCCGATGCGCTTACGTGCGCTCCAAAATATTTCATATTTTACTGTTAGCTATTTGTTGTTTTAATATTTCACAAAGATATGAAATAATTGCGAAAAATTTATATCTTTGTGGCATCAAGCATTTAATAATTTTAACCAAACGCACAATATGAAGAAGATTTATGTTATTTTGACCGTTGTGGCAATGTTTGCTGTGGCAAATGTTTCGGCACAAGTGACTATCGATGAGGTTACTTCGAAGGGCGATACTCAGCTCTTTGACAACGATGTTAAGAGTGCTACTCTCAGCGTAGAGGAGAATGCCGCTGCACGTCTTAAGGCCGAGCGTATTGCACTACGCAAGGAGCGTAACACAATAGACTTTACTGCAAACCTACATGGCTCACTCACTGCATATAGCAAGTCATGGCAGGCTGCTGGTGATAATACAATCACAATCCTTGCTAACCTTAACTTCCTTCACACCTACAAGAAGGGTCGTTTTACTCTTACGAACAGCGCATCGGGTAAGTTTGGCTACAATAATATGCGCATGGAGCTTGATGGCAAGCAGCGTGGCGTATGGTTCAAGAATGTTGATGAGATTGCACTCTCAACCTCTCCTCAGTGGGCAATGGTAAAGAATTGGACCTATGGTGCTAACGTGAAGTTCCGTACTCAGTTTGCACCTGGCTACGATGCTCGTGGCGACAAGCAGATTGGCAACCCACGTGTGTCTAACTTTATGACCCCCGGCTACTTGGATGCATCTGTCGGTTTCACATACGTACTTCCAAACGAGAAGTTCCCACTCAAGGTTAACCTCTCTCCTTTGGCTATGAGTGCTACATATCGTCACGACTTTGGTACGTCGAAGGACTATGGCGTGCCTGCTGGCAAGTGTTCTAAGTATGAGGGTGGTCTCTCTGTGCAGCTCGACTTCGACCGTACATGGGGTAAGAATGGCTGGTTGCGCTATCGTACTACTGCATACTCATTCTACGGCTGGATTACAGCATTTTCGGCTGATAAGTTTACCGATGTAGCTCCTACACTACGTTGGGAGAATACCATCGACATCAAGGCTACGAAGCATATCTCTACGCAGATCTACTTCCAGCTATACTATAACAAAGCTGAAATCGACAAGCTACAGGTATCGTCAATGCTTAGCGTTGGTCTTACCTACACATTTAATAACAAGCAATAGCCGATGGTTTGGCACTCTGGTTGAGTGTAATGTGCAAAACGATTGTTTGATATGTCTGAGGAGCTAAGAGATAATGAGGTAGAGGAGCGCAAGCAACTGCACGAGCAGACAACACCTATGGTGCAGAGCCAAGAGCAGGCGGGGCAGAGCCAGGAGGGGCAGCAGTGTGACGAGCAGAATATAAAGTTGCACGCTGTGACCAAGCGCCGTCGTATGCTGCGCACAGTAGCCGTAATTGCTGCAATACTATGTGCGTTGTTGGCGGGTATGCTCATCGAGCGTGGTAGACTCTACCAACTGTGGAAAAGGCTCTCTAATAGCCAGCATCAGGTGGAGCAGTTTGCTGCCGACCTTGAGAACTTGGAGCGCTACCTTACACTCAGCGATAAGATGGTGCAGACCGTAAGTGCTATACGTAACTACTACGTAGACTCTATACGCCTCGACACAATCTACGATCGTGTGATACCCAAGCTACTCAAGGAGCTTGACCCCCACTCGGAGTATATCCCTGCCAAGGACTTTCAGAAGGTCAACGAGTCGCTTGAGGGCGAGTTCGATGGCATAGGCATTGTGTTTAACGCCTCGACAGATACCATCATGGTGCTGAGCGTGATACCGCAAGGCCCAAGCGACAAGGCGGGAGTACGTGCCGGAGATAGGATACTGCGTATCGATGGCCGAGATGTCGCCGGACAGAAGATTCCGCAAGATTCGATGGTAAGGCTTATGCGAGGCCCACGACGCTCACACGTAAAACTATCGTTGCAACGTCATGGCCTCAAGGAGCTTGTCGAGGTGGATGTGGAGCGTGATGCCATTGAGCTACACTCTATTGAGACATCGTTCATGCTCGACCAGAAGGCTAAGATTGGCTTTGTGCGCCTGTCGCAGTTCTCACGTACGTCGCACGCCGAGATGCGCAAGGCGATAAATGGGCTACTTAACGAGGGTATGGAGTCGCTCATCATTGACCTTAGAGGCAATGGTGGTGGTTTTCTCGACCAGGTGATACTCATCGCCAACGACCTGCTTCCTTCGGGCAAGCTGATAGTATATACCGAAGACCGCAATGGCCTGCAACAACGCCAACATAGCCATGCGGGCAAGTTCCCAGAGCTTGATGTCGTGGTGCTTGTCGATGAGTTCAGTGCCTCATCAAGCGAGATTTTGGCGGGAGCGATTCAGGATAACGATCGTGGCCTTGTGATTGGTCGCCGCACCTTTGGTAAAGGTCTTGTGCAGTCGCAGATACCATTCGCCGATGGCTCAGCGCTGCGCCTTACGGTAGCTCGCTACTATACGCCTACGGGTCGCTCGATACAGAAGCCATATACTCATGGCGATGATGAGGCCTACCAGATGGATATCCTTAACCGCTACAACCGCAAGGAGTTCTTCTCGGCCGACTCGATACATTTCGACAAGTCGCTGCGATATACCACACCTGGTGGTCGTACGGTATATGGAGGCGGAGGTATTATGCCCGATATCTTTATACCGATGGATACTCTTGGGTACACGCCATACTATAACAAGGTGTGGAATACCAATGTGTTATATCGCTACACGCTTGACTTTACCGACCGCCATCGTGAGGCTGTTGATTGTATTAAGACCCTTGAGCAGCTCGACTCGTTGCTTGACGGATACGACCTCATGAAGGACTTTGTGGCCTATGCCGAGCGTAATGGCGTGAAGACCAACCGATCGCAGCTAAAGACCTCGTACGACATTATTCGTGCGCAGATACGTGCCTATATCGGTCGCAATACCTCGGTGGGCGATGCTGCGTTCTACTACAATATCTACCCGATAGACAACGTTTTGCAGCGTGCCGTAGATGAGATTAAACAAAGTAAGAAAAAGTAATAGTTATGATAAAGCGAGTTATTGGAGTGGTATTTGCCATATTGGTATTTGTGGTAATACTCCTTG
This sequence comes from Alistipes sp., assembly GCA_045590115.1. Taxonomy (GTDB): domain Bacteria; phylum Bacteroidota; class Bacteroidia; order Bacteroidales; family Rikenellaceae; genus Alistipes. The sequence goes on from JAZNQJ010000054.1 coordinate 7,372, forward strand.
CTGCTACCAATTGGGGTAGCTACCGTTCTTTGCTCTTTAACTTTGGCGCACAGCCCGAGCAGGTGTTCGTAGAACCCGATTTCGAGGTTGAGCATCGTGCCGTAGAGCAGGCTGATAGCGTAGTGCAAAAGGCAAAGAAGAGCGTTAAGAAATCTACAAAGAAGAAACGTCCTCAGCCATCGCAGACTACACAAACATCCGACGCTGAGCGTAAAAGTGTAAAGAAGAGTACAAAAAAGGCAACAACCAAGAAGGCTGCTGCCAAGACCTCTACCCAGCAGAGTGCTAACTAATATAGTGCTAACGTATTAGCAGGTAGCGGGGAGTAGACATTACTTCTCGCTTTTTTTTGCTCTCTTCTGACGGTCATACTCCTCCACAAGGCTATGGCCAATGCGTACGGCGGTATCCTCAATTCTCTTGTAGGCATCTACTGTAGCCCTCTCAACAGCCTTATAGCCACCTACCGCTACACCCTCTATGGCCTTATAGCCATCAACGACTGCTGTCTCAACACTTGTGTAGGCCTTAACTGAGCCCTTCACAATTTTTTCTGCCCTCTTTGTCATATCCTTAAGTTTTTAATTGCTTTGTTTTCTGGGTGCAAAAGTAGAGCCTTTTAGCATGTAAGTAAAGTGCCGATGGTCGGAAACAGTGGACTATTATTCCGATAGGTCTGTTTTATATTGCCTATTTTTCCTATCTTTGTGGAGTAAAAGTCGGATTAAGGTTTGAAGTATGACACTTGCTAAGGTTATAGATGAGTATGTCGATGGAGGTAGTTGTGGTGTCGCCTATAGCATCGACGATGAGATTTCGCTGGTGGTAAACCCTAAGTTTGCGGTGCTACCTGAGCATCCCTACCACTCGCCATTTGTTGTAGCGGTATATTGCCGTAGGGGTCGTGGCACAGGACGTGTAAATGCACGTAGTTACGATATCGAAGCGGGAGGATTGTTTATCGTGCTGGCAGGGCAGATTACTGAACTTGTGGCACTTAGTGCTGACTTTGAGGCAGACTATCTCATTATGACTGAGCATTTTACCGAGAGCCTAAGCATCGGCAACACTTTTGATATGCACAACATCATTCGTGTCAAGCCCTATGCGTTGCTGTCGGGGCGTGCCTCGGAGGCTATCGAGGACTACCTAAGAATGGTGCGTAACACAATTACTATTGATGCAAATCCGAATCGATTGGAGATTTTGCGTCTTATAACACGTGCCTTCTTTCTTGGTATGGGTTATTTTCTTCATGAGCAGGATGGTGCATCGGATGGTGATACCCACCAAAATAGGCTTACTTCGGAGTTTATAGAGCTTGTCGAGAAGAACTACCGCTCAAGGCGTGATTTAAAGTTCTATGCCGAGAGTATGGGTCTCACACCCAAGTATATATCTACGGTTGTTAAGGCCTCAAGTGGTCGTAGTGCTACGGAGTGGATTGAGCGTTATGTTACGCTTGATGCCATAGCTCAACTGCGCTCCACCGACCGCTCCATAAAGCAGATAGCCTACGACCTAAACTTCCCCTCACTATCCTTCTTCGGTAAGTATTTCACACGCATTGTCGGCCTTTCGCCCGCCGCCTACCGTAAAAAGCAGATGAACTAAAACATGAGGCTGAATAAAAAGTGTATTTTGTCGTTACGCTCGCCCTCAAAATCCTCATTTACGCTTAGTAAACTGCGGTTTTTCGGGCTTCGCATGCCTAAAACTACATCTTTTTATTCAACCTCATGACAAATGAAGTGGGGGTGGCTAATTTACTTTTTAGTCACCCCCCACAATTATTACTCATTGCTATTTCCTCACTTAGTACTGCTCCTTCTCGTTAGGGAAGTCACGGCTCTTGACGTCGTCGACATAGTGGCCAACAGCCTCAGAGATTACAGTGCCAAGGTCGGCATAGCGACGCAAGAAGCGTGGCGAGAAGGCCTGGGTGATGCCGAGCATGTCGTGGGCAACAAGCACCTGACCGTCGGTGTCGCCACCAGCACCAATGCCGATAGTAGGGATATGTAGCTCCTTAGATACACGTGCGCCAAGCTCTGCAGGAATCTTCTCAAGCACAAGGGCGAAGCAACCAGCCTCCTCCAACAGGTGAGCATCACGCACAAGTTTTGTTGCCTCCGCCTCATCCTTAGCACGCACATTATACGTTCCAAACTTATGTATCGACTGTGGCATAAGGCCGAGGTGGCCCATAACAGGAATACCTGCCGAGAGGATGCGGTTTACAGACTCCAAAATCTCCTCACCGCCCTCAAGCTTAACTGCATCAGCCTCAGTCTCTTTCATGATGCGCACTGCCGAGTCAAGAGCCAGCTTTGAGTTGCCCTGGTAAGTGCCGAACGGTAGGTCGACAACAACCAAAGCACGCTCTACGGCACGAACAACCGACTTGGCGTGATAGATCATCATATCGAGGGTAATGGGCAGTGTGGTCTCGAAACCCGCCATTACATTTGCTGCTGAGTCGCCAACGAGGATGACATCGACACCTGCCTTGTCAACAATCTTGGCCATTGAATAGTCATACGATGTGAGCATTGCGATCTTCTCGCCACGTTGCTTCATCTCCGTAAGTCGTAGGGTAGTTACAGCCCTAAGAGTGCTTTCTACTGACATGTTGCGTAGTTTTGATAATTTAGTACAAAGTTAGTCATTAATCGTAAATATGCAAATTTTTATCTCGTAGCAATGCAATATGTAAAAAAATACCTATATATATTGGAATTTCCGAAAATAATAACTACCTTTGTGGCGTTATTGAGCGGGAGAAAGGGGACGGAAAGTCCCCTTCTTTTGTCGATATAGGGCCCGTAAACGATGGGTACCGATTATCTTGGGAGGGTAAAAATTTTACGATATATGATTGAAGTTAAGAGAGTTATAGAGATTGCTGAGCGTCATATTGCGGGTAGCGACATGTTTGTCGTTGAGTGCAAGATTACCCCTATGGGTGAGATTGAGCTACTCGTAGACAGCGACACAGCAGTAAAATTGGAGGATTGTGCAGCACTCAATCGTGCTATTGAGGCAGAACTCGACCGAGAGGTTGAGGACTACTCACTCATGGTAGCATCAGCAGGCATCGGCTCGGAGCTTAAGCTCCTACGTCAGTACCATAAGATCATCGGCCAAAGCGTAGAGGTGCTACTCAAGGATGGCATGAAGATTCTCGCTAAGCTCAACAGCGCCACAGAGCAGGGCATAGAACTATCATACGAGGAGAAGCAGCTTATCGAGGGCAAGAAGCGTAAGCAGATTGTCGAGGTGACAAAGAGCTACGCGTGGGAGGAGATTAAGTACGTCAAGGAGTATCTCGACTTCAAATAATTTTCGTGATAAAGGGTTATCTACTGCCGCTAACGAAAACAACAAGACTAAAACAATAACAAAAAAATATATACAAAGATGAATTATGTTAATCTAATCAGCAATTTCTCTGAGTTTAAGGAACTCAAGAATATTGACAACACCACACTCATTGGTGTGTTGGAGGATGTGTTCCGTCACGCACTCCAGAAGCAGTTTGAGAGCGATGAGAACTTCGATGTTATCATCAACCCCGAGAAGGGCGACCTTGAGATTTGGCGCAACCGCACAGTTGTGGAGGATGGTCAGGTAGAGAATCCTAACACCGAGATTGCAGTATCGGAGGTTAAGGCTATCGACAACTCTTACGAGATTGGCGACGAGTATGTTGATCAGTTCGACCTTTCGATGTTTGGCCGTCGTGCAGTATTGTCGCTACGTCAGAACCTTGCATCACGCATCCTCGATCTTGAGAAGGCTGCCTTGTTCGAGAAGTACTCTGAGCGTGTGGGCGAGATCGTCACAGGTGAGGTTTACCAGGTATGGAAGAAGGAGGTATTGGTGCGTGACGATGAGGGTAACGACCTCTCATTGCCTAAGAGCGAGCAGATTCCTAACGACTTCTACCGCAAGGGCGACACCATCAAGGCTATTGTCAAGTCTGTAGAGATGAACAACAACCAACCACGCATCATACTTTCACGTACCGACAATCAGTTCCTTGAGCGTCTCTTTGAGCAGGAGGTACCTGAGATATACGATGGTCTTATCACCATCAAGAGGATTGCCCGTATCCCTGGTGAGCGTGCCAAGGTTGCCGTAGAGTCATACGATGAGCGTATCGACCCTGTAGGCGCTTGTGTGGGTATGAAGGGTTCACGTATCTACACCATCGTGAAGGAGCTTCGCAACGAGAATATCGACGTGGTGAACTACACAGCCAACACATCGTTGATGATTCAGCGCTCGTTGAACCCTGCGAAGATATCATCTATCACCATCGATGAGGAGCGTAAGACAGCTACAGTATACCTCAAGCCTGAGGAGGTGTCATTGGCTATCGGTAAGGGTGGTTTGAACATCCGTCTCTCGAAGTTGCTCACAGGCTATGACATCGACGTATATCGTGAGATCGAGGAGGAGGACGTAGCACTTACTGAGTTCTCTGATGAGATTGAGGGTTGGATCATCGATGCCCTCAAGGGTGCTGGCTGCGACACCGCAAAGAGCGTGTTGGAGCTTCCTATCGAGGAGATCGCACAGCGTGCTGACCTCGAGATTGAGCAGGCAGAGCAGGTAGTAGCCATCCTCAAGGCTGAGTTTGAGTAGTGTAACGATTAACGAAAGGAGTTTTTGAATGGAGAATAACAAAAAGATAAGGCTTATACAGGTCGCTAAGGAGTTTAAGGTGGGTTTCAATACCATCGCTGACTTTCTTCAGCAGAAGGGCCTGCAGAGCGACTGCTCTCCCTCATCGCAGATTTCAGCTGAGGTATATGCCGCATTGGAGAAGGAGTTTGGTGGTAACCGCAAGTCGGGAGGCGAGCGTGATGCTGTGCGTGAGCGCATTCAGCAGAAGGGTACTGTGAGCATCAACACTCAGAATAAGGCTGAGGAGGAGGATGACAAGGAGGTTATCATCAAGAGCAACATAATTAGTGTCAAGGATGAGGTGCGTGGCCCAAAGATCTTGGGTAAGATCGACCTCAATCCTAAGAAGGAGGAGCCTAAGAAGGAGGAGCCTAAGGCTGAGCCTGCACCTGTGGTTGAGTCGCCAAAGGTGGAGGAGCCT
>JAZNQJ010000055.1:0-14996 GCA_045590115.1 Alistipes sp.
TGAGGTAAGTCTTAATGGTACTCGTGTAGACCCTATTCACTACTTCTTCATGGAGCTTACGGCAGATGAGTATCAGCGTATAATTCGTATTGCACTATCAAGCATGCAATCATTTGATTAGTATGGCTCAGCTAAAGTTGATTATGCTTGATTTTGATGGCACATTGGTCGACACACGTCGTGCCAATGCGTTGGCATATATCAAGACTCTATCGGAGGTAGGTATTACGCTTAGCGAGGAGGAGTATCTCAATAAATACTTTGGGGTGCGATGTACCGAGTTTATGCGCATGGTGGGCATCAATAGTGAAGATGAAATCCGCAAACTCCGCCTTCGCAAGGTGGAGCTATACCCCCAATTCTTTGATAGTGTGGTGCTAAACAGCGAGCTATGGTCGTGGTGTTGCATGATGCGTCGTATGGGTGTGAAAGTGTGGATAGTATCTACAGGTCATATAGATAACATTCGCAATGTGATGCATCATCTGAATATTGAAGATGGCGTTGATGGTATTATTTGTGGAGATGATGTGCTTAGTCCTAAGCCCGCACCCGACTGTTTTTTAGAGGCTATGCGTCGAGTTGGTGTGACCCCCGAAGAGTCAATAATATTTGAGGACTCTATGGTTGGTGTCGAGGCAGCACACCGTAGTAATGCTCCATATGTGGTAATTAAGTTATAACAAAGAGCTATTTTGAGAGATTAAATCATCAAATCGTTTGAGGTTTGATGATTTTTTTGTATCTTAGCAGATGAATTATTAAGTACGTGTAACCATGAAACGACTTTTTATACTTCTAATTGCACTATTAAGCATTGGTGCGGTGTCTGCGCAGAATACAAGTAGCCCTGTCAAACAGTGGACATCAAGCTTTATGACACTCGATGTTGATGCGCCTATCAAGCTAATACTAACGCAGATACCAAGTGAGCAAGCACCATACATTGTATACGACACCAAGGGAAACGAAACCGCTAAGTTTACCGCCGAGGTTGACAAGGGTCAAGTGCTAAAGATTCGTGAACGCAACGACCCAAAGCGCACAACAGTCACCGAGGTACATGTATACTATAACACGCTCAATGTGATTAGAATATCTCGTGCCAATACCACTGTTGAGAGTGTGCTTGATAGTAAGATGATTGATGTTGAGATCTCAAACGGTGCAAAGTTTGTAGCAGAGCTAAATGTCAAGGATATTGTTATCAGTGTCAGTGGTAATTCTGGCGTAGAGCTTTCGGGCGAGGCACTCTACCATTGTGCCGATGTCACTTCGGCACAGTATAATGCTGCAGGGCTAAAGACCATGTCTACAATAATAGAAGCTCATCACAACTCTGAGGCGAGAGTATATGCTACGCAGCGTTTAGAGGCTAAAAGCACTACAGGAGGTAAGATTATGTATAAGTCTACACCTGAGATACTTCGTGCTGAGAAAACGCTCTTTGGTGTTGACCCAACGCCTCTAATGTAACCACTCCCGGTCTATGGGAAAATCATTCTTGGAAGAGCTGGCAGCGAGGCTTCTGGAACGCTATTCGGGAGACCTCTCTGAGCTTGTTGTACTATTCCCATCGTTGCGAGCCAGAGCATTCTTTAATAATGCACTATCAACATTATCTCCACGCCCGACGTGGCAGCCTAAGTGGATGAGTGTTGATGAACTTATGGAGATTGCCTCAGGAGGGCTTGTGCGAGGCGAGAGAATACGACTTATAACCGAGCTTTTCAAGATATACAAGAAGCATCATCCGAGCGAAACAATTGACAAGTTTTACTTCTGGGGCGAAATGCTTATTGCTGACTTTGATCTCATAGATAAGTATTTGGTTGATGCTTCTCAGCTGCTGCGCAATATTGAAGATATCAAGGAGTTAGAGGCTGATGTATCCTATCTTACTCCTGAGCAGTTGCGCATTATATCATTCTGGAAGAGTATTGGCGATAGCAAATCGCTAAGCGAACAAAAACAATACTTTCTCAAGATATGGCGCAGTCTGCCAAAAATATATGAAGAGTTCCGTGAACATCTATCAAGGATGGGATTTGCCTATACCGGCATGATTTATCGTGCGGCGGCTGAGCGAATAGCTTGTGGCGAGGAGATTAACATACCAAAAGGGCGATATGTCTTGGCGGGATTCAATGCCCTGTCCAATAGCGAGAAGATACTTTTCGATTACCTGTCACGTAGCGATAGAGGTGCCGAGTTCTTTTGGGATTACGATGACTACTATACCAACAATACTTGGCACGAAGCTGGAATGTTTATGCGTAGTAACATAAAGCAATTCCCAGCTACTGAGGGTATTACTATCGACAACTTTACCAAGGTTGACAAGCAGATACGATCTATTGCCTGCGTGTCGAATGTGGTTCAATGCAAGTATGCAGCAGAGATACTCAGGAGCTTAGGCAGTGAGAAGCTCGATAAACGTACTGCGATAGTGCTGACCGACGAGAATATGCTTGTGCCGATACTTCATTCATTGCCTAAAGATGTTGACAAGGTAAACATCACTATGGGCTATCCACTGAAGATTACACTCGTTAGCTCGCTTATTGAGCGTCTTATAGAGCTACAGAAACATAGTCGTTGTAGCAACGGAGTGCCGCTGTTCTACCATGTTGACGTACTCGGATTATTGTCTCATCCATATATCTCGGATTGTGTGGGTGACATGGCTCAAAAGATATCCAATAGGATTGTTACAAACCGAATTACATCGATAGATGAAAGCCTATTTGCAGATAATGATATCCTAAGTCTAATATTCAAAAGACAAGATGGTTGGCAGCAGTTAGCTCAATACCTGCTTAAAGTGCTAAATGGTATTGGTGATATCATCTCGTTCAAGGATTTGATGCACAGCGAGTATATAAACATTGCCCACGAGGAGATAACAAAGATAGCCCTCTCAATGGAGGCTTGTCAGATAGAGCTAACTGCGGATATATTCATCTCGCTCCTACGCCGTCATCTGCAGACAATAACGATTCCATACGAGGGCGAACCACTCGAGGGAGTGCAGATTATGGGTATTCTCGAGACTCGTAATGTTGATTTCGAGAATGTCATAATACTCTCAATGACCGACACAAGCTTCCCAAGTGATAAGACCGGACAACCATCGTTTATACCATACAATCTTCGTGTTGCCTATGGTCTACCCACACCTGAGCATCACGAGGCGATGTATGCCTACTACTTCTACCGTCTCATACAGAGAGCAAAGAGTGTCTATATGCTCTACTGCTCTCGTGCCGACGAAAAGAGTACGGGCGAGTGTAGTCGCTATATCTATCAGCTTGAGTATGAGTCGCCATATAAGATCGAGAAACTCTCGGTTGGTGTTGACCTTGGTGTTGAGAATTCAATGCCAATAGTTGTTGAGAAGTGCGAATACGAACAGCAGATACTCAATAGATACCTAACACCAGGAAGCGATTACTCGCTATCGCCATCCACGCTCTTTAAATTTGTGGAGTGTCCGCTTAAATTCTACCTGCATGCAGTGGCTAAGCTCAGACCTAAGGATGAGATTAGCGACACTATTGATGCGCTGACATTCGGAAACATCCTCCATGAGACAATGCAGGATCTCTATACCCCACTTATTGGAGTGGAGAATCCGATGACGCAGATATCCAAGCTACGTAAGCGTGCAGTAGTCGAGGATGCGATAGATAGAACTGTAAACCGCATTCTCCACGATAATCATAGCACAAGTGGCAAGGAACTCTCGGGCGATACGCTACTCGTGAAGGATATCATCCTCAAATATATAATGCATGGAATATTGCGATACGACAAAGAGCGAGAGGGCTTTACAATCAAGGGGCTTGAGGATGGTGTTGAGTGTTGCTACCCTATTAGCGATGGCCGACAAGTTAACCTGTCGGGTCGTGCAGATCGTATAGACATGCTACCAGATGGCACGATTCAAGTTATTGATTATAAGAGTGGAAATAATATCCATCTCGAGTTTAATGGTATATCAAACCTCTTTGTGGGCAAAGCAGAAGAACGTGTGTCTAATATCTTTCAGACGCTCCTATATTCAATGATGCTCCAGCACACCGAAGGTGTAGAGACCCTGCCATCGCTCTACTTTGCTACCATGATGCTAAACAAGGACTATTCACCAAAACTTATTGACAAACAGCTCAAGGGTTTTGTAGAGAGCTACAGTCTCTATGCCGATGAGTTTGAAACAAAACTTAGGATGATCCTTGATAGCCTGTTCAACTATAGTGAGCCATTCCGCCAGACCGATGATGTAAAGATGTGCAGCAGGTGCGAATTTAAAACCATATGCCGCCGATGAAACGAGCCAAGATACTTAGTGCAAGTGCTGGCTCGGGAAAAACCTATCAGCTGGCATATAAATATGTCCGAGATGTGATTGAACACCCCGAGATGTATCGTGCGATACTCGCAGTAACCTTCACAAATAAGGCTACTGAGGAGATGAAGTCTCGAATACTTAGGGAGATACACATCCTTGCCTCAGGTCGCAAGAGCCCATATATGGACAAGCTACGCTCTGAGCTAAGCTTTAGCGAACATAAGATTCGTGAGCAGGCATTGATAGCCCGCACACAGATACTTCACAGCTACTCACGCTTTAGTGTTCTGACCATCGACAAGTTCTTCCAGCGAATCATTCGTGCCTTTATCAAGGAACTTGGCCTCGATCTTGATTATAACATCGAGCTTGACCCCACACAGTTATTAGTACGTGGCGCAGATAACCTTGTCGAAGAGATTGCCAAAAATGAGGAACTTAAGAAGTGGATGCTTGAGTTTGCCGATGAACGACTCAAGGATAGTGAGGGTTGGGATATGCGTGGCGATTTACGCTCATTAGGAAAAGAGATATTTAAGGAGGGAAGTCGCTCACGAATGCAAATGCATAGGTCTAAAGCGGAGCTTAGCGAGATAGTGTCGCATGCAAAATCACGTGCCGAGGTGGCCAGGAATCATCTAATGTCGCTTGGTCGGGATGCTGCGTGTATTATTTCAGAGTGTGGTCTCACGCCCGAAAGGTTTAAGGGTGGTAAAAATAGCTTTGCTCATAAGTTTGCGAAGTATGCTCAGGGTGAGCTACCCCCAATCAAACAGAATATGCTAACGGCAGTAGAAGATATTGGCGGATGGTACACTAAGGGTGCTGATGCAGCAGTTATTGATGCAGCAGGTAGGCTTCAGCCAATATTGGCTGAGATTTGTCAAAGACAGCCTAAGGCCGAGAAACTGATTAACACTGCCAAGTTGCTTTATGACAACTACCGCAGTTTTGCGCTTCTTAGCGACCTGTACCATCAGATAACCGATATCTGCGATAAGGAGAATATCATGATTCTCGGCGAGACAAAACATCTGCTCTCAACATTTGTTGATGATAGTAATGCTCCGTTTATCTACGAGAAGGTTGGTAATCGCTATGAGCGTTTCATGATTGATGAGTTTCAGGATACCTCGGTGCGTGAGTGGAACAATATGCTCCCATTGCTGCAAAATGCAATGGCGGGTAGCGATCAATGCTCTGTGCTTATCGTAGGCGATGTCAAACAGTCGATATATCGCTGGAGGGGTGGTGATTGGAGATTGTTGCAAGAGGTAGCAAAACATGATTTAGGCGAAGATAATGTAGAAATTGAGCTTCTCAAGGAGAACTACCGTAGCCTTGAGCGAGTGGTTATGTTTAACAACGAGGTCATTGACAGAGTGGTGCAAATAGATAACCAATATCTCAATAATATATTGGACAACGCTCTTGGTGATAAGACTATAAGTAAGTCACTTCATGCTTCGCTTTATGATATTATGAGTTCGGCATATCGCGATCACAAGCAGACGCCTGGTCGCAAATATAATGATGAGGGTTATGCCGAGCTATCACTTTACGACTCTACACTTATCGACTCGCCATTTGTTGAGATTATTGAGGACGTTATCAGTCGAGGTTACCGTTACAGCGACATACTTATATTGGTGCGTGGTGCTAAGGATGGGCAAAGAGTAGCCGAACAGCTCTTTAAGTATAAGGAGGAACGCTATACATCAAGTGGCGAGGTGGGATTCAATATCCTTACCGCAGACTCCCTTACGGTGGACAATAGCGATATTGCAGACTTTATCATTGCTCTATTTCGCCTTACCATAGACCCAAGTAATCGTATCGAACGAGGTGTATACAACCGTTTCTTAGGCTATCGCTACGATCATATATTTGATGATGAGGAGCTGAGCTTCTTCTCACGCATTGCTCATCTATCGCCTCTCGAGGCCTTTGAGCAGATTGTAATGCGCTACTCACTTCACCAACGCAAGGATCGCATAGCATATATCCAAGCACTCCATGAAGGTATATACTCATTCTCTACCACACGTGTTGCAGACATTGATCGATACCTAAAGTGGTGGGATGAACGTGGCCACAAGGATACGCTGAGTGTTGACATGACCGATGATACTATTGAGATTTCAACAATTCATAAGGCTAAGGGCCTTGAACGTGCAGTGGTAATAATCCCATACTGCAATTGGGATACCACACCGAGTAGCTCGCTGCAAAATGTGGTGTGGTCTCGAGCATCTGATGATGAGTTGTCGTCAATTGGAGAGTTCCCTGTGACATATTGCAACTCAATGCAAAATTCAGAGTTCACATCGGACTACTATTCTGAGCTTGTGATGAGCCATGTGGATGGTGTAAACCTTCTATATGTTGCCATGACACGTGCCTCAAAAGAGCTTTATATGATAGCTCCTATACGCCTTAATACCAATAGCTCATCTACTGAGAAGATTAATGATATAGTGCCTCTGCTATCAAGAGCCATCACCACATTGGTTTCTGAGCCAGATGTACATAGGAGCGAGAATGGTATTGAGCGTAAGGTCTATAGCTATGGTACAAAAATCACCTGTAGCAAAATCAGTGGCAAAGACTCAGCTCAGCAAAACATCATTCTTGATGACTATACGGCACATACACCCCAGATTAGCATCCGTTATCCCAATCATCGATTTACGGAGGAGGGGCTTAGTTTCAATAGTAGTAACCGTCGCCAGGGAGTGCGTCTACACAAACTCTTTGAGAAGGCAACAACACTCAGCGACATAGAACACAGCCTACAACAGATGGAGGCTCAGTCGCTCATATCTGCCGCCGAAGCATTGCATCTGCGAGAGTCGATTAAGCGTGCTACGGCTGATCCTATTGTTCGTGAGTGGTTCTCTGGTGAGTGGGATGATATAAAGAATGAGGCTGACATCATCTCGAAGGATGCCTTACACCGCCCCGACAGAGTGATGATTCGTGGTCGCAGAGCTGTTGTTGTAGACTACAAGTTTGGCGACAATGTCGAATCGAAATATTGCACTCAGGTGCGAAAGTATATATCCTTGTTGCGAGATATGGGTTGCTACGACCAAATCGAGGGCTATGTGTGGTATATCATGCGTGGCGAGGTAGTTAAAGTTGGCGATTAGCAGCTTTGTTTGTATATTTGCGCCATGATTAGATCGATATATAAGATTATCCCAAGTAGTTATCGCAATCGTGCAATATGGATGGCGGTTACAATATTCATACGTGCGTTGCTTAACTTCGTAGGTGTGGCCATGCTTGTACCTATATTGGTGCTGATGCTCGATAGTGAGGCAATAACCGGGAATATATTATTTGCAGAGCTGAGCAAGTGGTTGAATATCACTGAATATCACAAGCTTGTAATGGTTATGTGCGCTATTGTTATAGGTGTAATCGTAGTTAAAAACCTGCTTATAATGCTTCTATACAGCTACGAGCGCAATTTTATATTCTCCATATATAAACATCTCTCGCACCAGCTATTCGTTGGCTATTATGGTCGAGGACTAAGCTTTATAAATCATAATAACTCTGCGCATTTGGCACGAAACGTAAATGTTGTTAGCCTGATGTTTGCCACAGGTGTTATTAAGCCTATGGCAGCCATTTTGGGCGAGGCATTACTCTTATTGCTTATCTTTGTGGCAGTAGCAATATATTCACCATTGGCAGCTATGCTCGCTGTTGCCATGTGTGGTGCAATAGCCCTTGTCTACTATGTCATTGTACGTCGTAGACTCAACGATATTGGTATTCGTGAGAATGAGATTCAACGTCGCAAAAGCCGCATCGTAAACGAGACATTTCGAGGTTATGCGGATATTAAGGTAGGTGGCGCTATGCCACAGATGCTCAAACGTTTCGAGGAGGCTATGGATGAGATTGTCAACCTCCGACAGCGCCACGCCTCGATAGGCATGTTACCTCAAGCGTTTATAGAGATAGGACTTGTTGTTGGGATGGCGACAATAATCCTTCTCAGTATTGGCGGTCATCACAATATTGGGCTTATGTTTGGTGTATTTGCCGTAGCTGCAATTCGTCTTATCCCCGCAGTGCGTAATATTATGTCGCTATGGAGTTCGCTCCGATACAATAGATATACTATTGATGTCCTATTGGATGCAAATATTGGCGAGATGAATAGTGCGATTGAGTGTAACAATGAGCGTCTTAGAATGACACAGAGTATAGCCCTGAGCAACGTATGCTTCAGGTATGATGATGCTGAGAAAAATACCATCGATAATATATCTTTAGAGGTGGGTTATGGCGAGCGAGTTGGTATTCGTGGTGCATCGGGTGTGGGCAAGACTACCCTATTCAATCTTATACTTGGTCTTAACCGTCCTACTTCTGGCAAGATACTTATCGATGGTGTTGAACTTGATGATAGTAACATTCGTAGATGGCAGAACTCGATAGGATATGTGTCGCAGAATGTCTTTATCTCGGATAGCACTCTTGCTGAGAATATTGCTTTTGGCGTAGATTCTACCGATATAGATTATAGACGTATATATGAGGTTGTTGAGCTTGCTGACCTAAAGTCATTTGTTGGCTCACTCGCCGATGGTGTACACTCTCGCATAGGCGAGCAGGGATCACGTATTTCGGGAGGTCAGCGACAACGTATAGGCATTGCTCGAGCATTGTATAAGGGTTGCGATGTTCTTCTATTTGATGAGGCTACATCATCGCTTGATGGACAGACAGAAGAGAATATTAATAGTGCAATCCGACGACTCTCTAACACTAACCATTCGCTTACAATTATTGTCATAGCTCATCGTGAGACCTCGCTTGAGTATTGTGACCGAATAATTACACTACAATGATGACGCACTACGACTATACGATTGCAGACCTTGTATTACGCACCGACGTAGACCTTGTGGCATATGGACTACGAGGCTTTAAGCCGTTTACTATGTGCGATGAGCCGAGCAAGAAGGTGGATTGCACCATGTCTGTTTCAGATAAGATGGATGCTGATAGTCGCAATATTATCAAAGAGTTATCAACATCATATGTTGCGGAGGCTAATGCAGATAGTCGTTTCTTTAAAACTACTGAAGGCTACCTATACTCTATTAAACCACGTGACGTGGATGGCGAGCCTACGCTGTTTCATATGCGATTTACTACACATCACATCACCACAAATATTGATTTGGACAGTTGCGAACCGTCAATATTCCGATTTGGCATATGGATAATGTTTGGTGTGGTGCTATCCGAGAATTGTGCTATTGCAATACACTCTTCTGTTATCGAGATCGAGGGTCGTGGCGTGCTTTTCTTGGGCGAATCAGGTACGGGCAAGAGTACACATACGCGACTGTGGCGAGAGAGTATTGAGGGTGCCAGATTACTCAACGATGACTCGCCTATAGTGCGAATTATTGATGATGTTGTACGTGTCTATGGCTCGCCATGGAGCGGCAAGACCCCATGTTATAAGGCTCTTAACTACCCCATTGCTGGATTCTGTCGCCTTAGCCAAGCCCCCGAAAATAGAATCATAAGGCTAAAGGGTATTGCTGCCATAGGGGCATTGCTTCCCTCTGCGCCACCCCAGTTTGCACATGATGATTATCTTCAGGATGCGATACTCTCAACTTTGGGAAGGATACTTAAGAGTGTCCCCGTATACCATCTTGCCTGCCTACCAAATGTAGAGGCTGCAAAACTTTCATATAAAACTATTGTTGGAAATGCAGCGTGTATTTGATAATATAGAGAGTCTTGTTGCTGTTGGCGAGAGCTTTGAGCTACGTGTAAATGGCTATAGTATGCTGCCGCTGCTTGGTCATCGTGATGATGTGATTATTGTTCGCAGAGTAGATGATACTGAGGATATCACCTCTCGTATTGCTATGTTTCGTGGAGCAAAACGTAATATCATAGTTCACAGGGTTATAGATGTGAGTAGCGGAATGGTTGCTTTACGTGGCGACGGCAACCTGCAACAGATAGAAACTACTCCACGCAGTGAGATTATTGGTGTTGTAGAGAGTGTTCGCCGACATAATGGTAAGGTTGTCAGCTGTACATCGTCAAGCTGGAGGCGCAAGGAGCGTATGTGGCTCTCACTTCCTCTTGTGTTGCGCCGTTACACTTTAGCTGTGATGCGCCGTTGGTTGGATTTTAAAAACAAAAAATAGAGATTATGGATATACGTATTGGTCATGGTTTTGACGTTCATGCCCTTGCAGATGGTCTACGATTGGTGTTGTGTGGTGTAGAGGTTGAGCATACTAAGGGGTGTGTGGCGCACTCTGATGGCGATGTCGCCATTCACGCTATCTGCGACTCGTTGCTGGGTGCTTTGGCCTTAGGCGACATCGGTAAGCTATTTCCTGATAGCGATGCTCGTTATAAGGGTATTGACTCTCGCCTACTGCTTAAAGAGGTGGTTAAGATTGTTTTAGATAAAGGCTATACAATCAGTAATATAGACTGCACAATCGCTATGCAACGCCCTAAGTTACGTCCACATATTGACACCATGCGTGAACGTCTTGCAGAGGTTGTCGGCATTGACGTAGACCGCATCTCAGTCAAGGCTACTACCACCGAGCATCTCGGCTTCGAGGGTCGTGAGGAGGGCGTCTCAGCCACCGCAGTATCATTGCTTATTAAATAACATGCGTACTTGCACGCAATAGCACTAATCTCATCACACAAGGAACGCATGTTCCTCGCCAACGATATAAACAAAAAGAGAAGCCGTAATAGCTTCTCTTTTCCGTACTCGGAACCGGGGTCGAACCGGTACGGGCATTACTGCCCACAGGATTTTAAGTCCGGCGTGTCTACCTATTCCACCATCCGAGCAACATCTTTACTAAAAGACGATGCAAATGTAGTAATTTTATTTAATTCTGCAAAATCTTGCCGTCAATATACTCAATAATATCGCTTAACTTATCTGGTGAGAACCACATAACATTCTTATCTCGACGGAACCATGTCATCTGACGCTTGGCATAGCGGCGTGAGTTGCGCTTGATAAGTTCGATAGCCTCATCATAGCTACATTTGCCATCGAAATAGTCAAAGAGTTCGCTATAGCCTACAGTCTGCAATGCATTGAGCATGCGCTTGGGATACAATGCCTTAGCCTCCTCTACAAGGCCATTGGCAACCATCATGTCAACACGTCGATTTATGCGTTCATACAATATATTGCGAGGCATCTCCGTACCAATCTTTATGATATTAAATGGTCGGTATGCTGTTGAGCCACTGCGTAGCTCAGAGTATGGTCGGCCTGTAGTAAGACAAACCTCCAAGGCACGCATAACACGAGAAGGATTTTGCCTGTCCACAACATCGTAGTAAGCTGGATCAAGCTCTTTGAGTTGTGCTACCAACGATTCAAGGCCGCCATGCATAAGGCGATCCTTAAGCAGATCACGTAGCTCCTTGTTGCCGCTTGGCAAATCATCAAGACCCTCGCATAGTGCCTGGATATATAGTCCTGAGCCACCTACAGCGACAACATAGTCATGCTTGGCAAATAGCTTATCGAGGCGTTGTAGTGCCTCAGTCTCATAGCTACCACAATTAAAGTCATCCTCAGGTTCCCTGTCGGCAATAAAGTGATGATCTGCCGCAGCAAGCTCTTCAGCTGTAGGCTGTGCTGTGCCGATTGCCATACCACGATACATCTGACGTGAGTCAGTTGAGAGTATTGGTGCAGAGTAGTGTCGGGCAACATCTATGGAGAGTGCCGTTTTGCCCGATCCCGTAGGGCCAACAATCACGATTAGCGTACCATGCTTAGTATTCATCGTCGTAGTTGTCATCGCCATCAAACTCATTAAAGTCGCTCATTATCTCCTCGAAAATTGAGCCAGACTCCTCAGTAGCCTCAGGATCATACTGATCGGGTGTTGAAGCATGCTCAAAGGCAACACGTGGATACTCAAGGTTGGCCTGAGGTCGTTGCATATCGAGTAGCTCGATGTAGTACGAACGGTTGTTGAGCATGTCAAACGTGTAGATTAGACGCTCGTGGAAATCGCTCGTCACATCCATCAATCGCACTTTGTCCATAGCACGTGGAGCATCCAGAACATCATCGTCAAAATCTATCTCGGAGAACTCCTCAATTGGTCGCCACTGATCATCTGCCTTAAAGATTGATATCATGCACTTTTCATAGTGCAATGCATCGAGCAAAAAGTCAGAAAACTCACTTAGGGTCATGTCTGGATAGACCTCAAAATCTCGTACGAAATGGTCGCTTTCGTCGCTGAGCATACGGTATTTGAAAATAATATTCATAGCAACTCTAAATTTTCTACACAAAATTAGGAAAAATATATTAATAAATGGTGGTTTTGTTGAAAAAAATCGTATATTTGCCATGTATTAGCATAGGTTTTGCAAGAGGCTGATAATGTCTCGATTATTACGAACAAGTTTCAATCAAATTTTGCTGGTAATTTTAGATGAATTAGTTATAAATTTTGAGATACTTTTTTGCATTAACCAACCGAACAAACAAACAATTTTAGTAATAACACAATTTATGAAAGTAAAATTTTTGGTTTTGGCCGCATTGGTGCTTGGTATGGCATCGTGTGTAAAGGAGGATGTCTCTTATCACCCTTCTGGCGATGAGGTCAACTTCTCGCTTACGGTCAGCTCACCAGAACTTGCAGCAACACGTGCTGGCGAGGATGGTAAGATTGACTCACAGAGCGGACTTGATAGTGCTTATGGTGCTATCGATTATTTGCAG
Source organism: Alistipes sp. (assembly GCA_045590115.1). Lineage (GTDB taxonomy): Bacteria > Bacteroidota > Bacteroidia > Bacteroidales > Rikenellaceae > Alistipes. The sequence continues at coordinate 13,140 of JAZNQJ010000055.1, forward strand.
GGTGGTACTTCGGGCGACACCTATCGTTACGATTGGGATGATGTGAACATCCGCTACTCATTGGAGGTATACGACAAGGCAGATAGCTACACAAATGCTACTCCTATCAAGGATCGTATGGTCATCGTAGTTGATAAGTATGAGCCTGTGACATTTGACCTACGTCTTATCCCTGATCGTGAGTATCGCTTCGTAATCTTTGCGGACTTTGTTCCTCAGAGTGTTACTACCGACTCAAACGAGCATAACGCAACTGCTCAGGCAGAACTCGGTTTGCGCCACAACATCGGCAACACCTTGGGTAATATCACAGTTAAGGGCGATGCTCTCAACGATGAGGTTGCCGACGCCTACTTTGCATATAAGGATATCAAGATTGACAACTCTCAGCCTCATAGCATCGTGCTAAAGCGTCCTTATGCAAAGCTTCGTGTAATCACTACCGACCTTGCAGAGCTTAATATCAACGATGATCCTGCTAAGCTGGTTGTTAAGTACGAGGCAAAGCATCCCAATCAGTTCAATGCTATCAACGGCAAGATCAATGGCGAGTACACTACTAATGAGTACACCGTAAATTACAACGATGGTGTAAGTAAACTCGACCTTGCCAACCACACATATACTGCTGGTTACGATGCCGAGAAGGTAAAGAGTAACGCTGGTGTTGAGCGTCACTCTCATATGACACTCATGGCTGACTACATCCTCGCAACTGAGGGTGAGCATACACCAATCCACTTCGAGATTTCGGCATATAGCGCAGGTGACAAACTTATCAAGACTACGAAATTTGACACTGAGATTCCTATTGAGCGCAACCACCTTACTACAATCATCGGTAATGTGCTTACTACCAATACATCATTTAATGTCAGCATCGATGATAACTTTGCTAATGTTGATGATGACGACACCACCAACGACTACGACTTCACTCTTCTTGAGACATTGATGAATGGTGGTGAGTTTACACTTACTGAGGACTTGACTATCACTGAGCCTACGAACCTAATTGGCAATGCTGTAATCAACCTCAATGGCTATACTCTTAACTATGTAGCATCTAAGGAGGGTAACAAGCACACTATCATGACTCGTGTTGAGAATGGTGCATCACTCAGATTCATCGGCCCAGGCGAGGTTAAGTCAACAGGCTATATCGCTTCAGCAAACGAGGGTGGTAAGATCTTTATCACTGAGGGCAAGTTCACAACCGAGAACTGCACACTATTCCAGGCTAATGGTGGTGAGGTATATATCTCTGGTGGCGAGTTTATGGCTAATGAGTATGATGGCGACTATCGCTACACTCTTAACCACGTAGATAGCAAGAAGAACGTAGGTAAGATTGAGGTTTCTGGTGGTAGATTCTTCAAGTACGACCCAGCGAAGAGCAACTCTGAGAATCCTGCAATGAACTTTGTTAAGTTTGGCTTCGGCACCGTTAAGGATGGCGATTGGTATGTAGTAGAGGCTGTTACCGACTATATCGACAAGGGTGATCACATGGAGGTTTACTCTGCCAAGGGTCTTGCTAAGTGGGCTTATGTAGTGAACAATGTTGATGGCAAGAAGAGCTACGGCGTAAAGCTAATGACTGACATTACTCTTCCACAGTATGCACTCGTAGCTGATGCTCTTAACGAGACTTATATGTTCGATGACGCTCAGCCTATTGATGGCACGAACAGCAATTGGATTACTGTATGTAGCGTAATCAATGATTATCCAGACACATTCAGCGGCAATGTTATGGGTGAGAACCATATAATCTCTGGTCTGCGCATCAACAACGCAGGCAACTATGCAGGTTTCATCGGCTTCATGTATGATGATGCTTCGATTAAAGACCTT
>JAZNQJ010000056.1:0-2679 GCA_045590115.1 Alistipes sp.
CTCCTTCTGGGCACGCTCGATGGCCATAGCCATAGTCTTGCGCTCCTCAGGATTTGGCGATGCTACAGTTGGGAAGTTACCGTCAAGCACCATCTGCTCATCCACACATATAATATTATTAAAGCCGTAGTTGCGCAACGATGCTGGCACGAGCTTCACGCCTGCGCCATGCAAAGGTGTGTAGACAATCTTCATGTCGTTGTACTTAGCCACAGACTCTGGAGAGAGTGATAGTGCCTTGATGGCTGCGAGATACTTCTGGTCAAACTCATCGCCGAGGATGTTGATATTCTCAGGATTTAGGCCTGTGAGTACCTGCTTCACGTCGGTAACTTTCTGCACCTCGTCGATGATGTTTACATCGTGTGGTGAGGTCACCTGCGAGCCATCGTTCCAATATGCCTTGTAGCCATTATACTCCTTTGGGTTGTGCGATGCAGTGACCATAACACCCGACTGACAGCCAAGCTCACGAATAGCGAACGAAAGCTCTGGAGTAGGACGTAGAGCGTCGAAGAGGTATACTGTAAAGCCGTTAGATGCGAAGATATCTGCCACACGCTCAGCAAACATACGTGAGTTGTTGCGGCTATCGTGTGAGATTGCCACCTTGATCTGCTCACCGGCGAAGTTCTTCTTAAGATAGTTCGCAAGTCCCTGAGTAGCAGCACCTACAGTGTAGATATTCATACGGTTTGTACCCACGCCCATGATACCACGAAGGCCACCTGTGCCGAACTCAAGATCTTTGTAGAAGCTCTCGACGAGTTCTGTAGGGTTATTTTCGATTAGGAGGCGCACCTGCTGTTTGGTATCCTCGTCGTAGTTGCCATTAAGCCATGCCTCGGCCTTGGCCATTACCTGCTTGTCAATAACTTCTGCCATACTATTATTTTTATTTATAGATTAAACGTTCTCTTTCGGAAAATTCTAATATGCAAATATACAAAAATTTCTTCATATATTACATAATCAGCACATTAAATATTTCACAAAAACTAAGCCTCGAAAATGGCACAAAAACCCCTAAAAAAAATTTCGATATTTGCAACTCATTTTCCCTATTATTTTAATAAAATTATCCACATCTTTGCAATGTCGAAACGCACTTATTACCTCGTGTAAGTCGAGTGCGACATAAGCAAAAAAGTACGCGAATAACATAACTTATTGAAACAGAGACACGAGTACTGTTTCGGGGGAGTTATCGCCTAACACAAACCAAATTTAGGACACAAAAATGATGCAGAACGAGAGATATAACGACGTATGGCAGGACTGCTTGGACCGCCTCCGCAGCTTGGTGACTGAGGAGGAGATCGTGAAGTGGTTTATGCCAATCCGTCCTATCGACTTCGACGGCATGAACCTGCGTCTACGTGTGCCTAACGAGAGCTTTGTGGCAAGCATCGAGAAGCGATACTTGGGCGTGCTACGTCCCATCATATCAGAGCTTTATGGTGCCGACACCAAGCTACACTATGCAGTACCCCGTCACGCACAGCCTCAGGTGGAGAGCAACAATACCACGCTCCCACAAAGCTCTGCGCCAAAAGATACTGCAAATATAAAAAATCCTTTTGTAATTCCAGGCATTCGTCGAATAATGTTCGACCCACAGCTCAACGCAAACTACACCTTCGACAACCATATCGAGGGCGAGTGTAACCGCTTGGCACGCTCGGCAGGTATGGCTGTGGCAGTATCCCCTGGTAAGACAGCGTTCAACCCGCTATACATCTATGGCGACTCGGGTCTTGGCAAGACACATATCGTACAGGCCATAGGTCACGAGGTGCGCCAGCGCCACCCAGAGCTTCAGGTACTCTACGTATCGATGAACAAGTTCCAGGCGCAGTTCCAGACAGCATATAAGAACGGTGAGATCACCGACTTCATACAGTTCTACCAGATGGTCGACGTGCTTATCATCGACGACATCCAGGAGCTTACAGGCAAGACAGGCACACAAAACGCCTTCTTCAACATCTTCAACCACCTGCAGCTTGCGGGCAAGCAGCTAATCCTCACGTCGGATAAGCCACCTGTAGAGCTTAAGGATATCGAGCAGCGTCTGCTCACCCGCTTCAAGTGGGGTCTGTCGGCACATCTTAACGTACCCGACTACGAGACCAAGCTCAAGATCATTCGTGCTAAGGCTAAGCGTGCAGGCGCAACAATTCCTGAGGATGTTGTCGCATACCTTGCAGAGAATATCTCGGCAAACGTGCGTGAGATTGAGGGCGCACTATCATCGCTCATCGCCAATGCATCGTTCCTCGGCCGTAAGGTGACAATATCGCTTGCCAAGGATATCCTCAAGGTGTACGTAAAGCTCACACAGCGTGAGATTACCATCGACCATATCGTGGGCATCGTATGTGAGTACTACAACATCGACCTCGATACATTCAACTCGGCAAAGCGTACACGTGATGTTGCTCAGGCTCGCCAGGTGGCAATGTACATGGCTAAGCAGCATACCAAAGCACCTCTTACGGTTATCGGCTCATCTATAGGCGGTCGTAACCACGCTACGGTACTCCACAGTTGTAAGGCTGTAGCCGACGCTATGGACATCGACAAGCAGTTCAAGGCGCAGATTGAGGAGATTGAGCGCATCATCCTCAGCAAAAACTAAGGGGGTAACTCTTTTTAGACGAGGGGAAGTCGGCTCGT
>JAZNQJ010000057.1:0-11082 GCA_045590115.1 Alistipes sp.
GAGGAACGAGGTCTTCAGACCTGAGAACGAGTAGTCGAACTCGCCTTCAACATGGGGTTTGGCAAACTTAAAGGCCTCGGGGTCTCCCTCCTTAGCCAAGCGGTCGATAACAGGGCCACCAGGGTATGGCAAGCCCATAACCTTAGCACACTTATCGAAGGCCTCGCCCGCAGCATCATCAATCGTCGTGCCGATAATCTCCATCTGTGTAGGCGAATCGACCCTAACAATCTGAGTATGACCACCACTCACAAGCAGAGTTAGGAATGGGAAGTCGGGGTGAGGAAGCTCCCTATCAGGCAGGTCGACAAAGTGCGAGAGAATATGTCCCTGAAGGTGGTTAACCTCCACAAGAGGTATGTTATTGGCAATAGATAGTCCCTTAGCAAACGATACTCCCACGAGTAGCGAGCCAAGCAGACCGGGGCCACGTGTGAAGGCTATGGCATCTACCTTATCTATGGTTATGCCCGCCTCCTTAAGCGCTGTATCCACCACAGGGATGATATTCTGCTGATGGGCTCGTGAGGCCAACTCAGGGATCACACCGCCATACTTCTGATGTACTGCCTGAGAGGCGATTACATTCGAGAGAAGGGTACTGTTGCGAAGTACCGCTGCCGAGGTATCATCGCATGATGACTCGATGCCAAGTATCGTAATATCCATATTCGGAATAAAAATTTTAACGCTTTGTGCCTATTTTTTTCTATATTTATAGAAAAATTACTACTTTTGTAGGTTAATTGCAGTGTAGTGTCACCAACGACACACATTCAACTTTTGTTACGTACACAGTAGTTTCAATGCGCAAAGTTATAAAAATATTGGCAATAGTGCTATCAGCAACCATTTTGTTGTTGATATTTTTGCCTGTGACAGCAACTCTGCTGTTGAGCATTGATCGTGTACAGAACTACATCATCCACCATGCTGCAACCTTTGCCAGTGAGAAGCTCGAGAGCCGAGTAGCCATCGGCCGCATCGATATCGACCTACTCACAAAGGTACATGTCTACGACTTCTATGTCGAGGATCCACAGCAGGACACCCTACTCTTTGTCAGCGAGGCGGTAGCTGGAATATCGAGCCTCGACATCAAGCGTGATGGCCTCCAGCTACGCAACGTAAAGGCCACAGGCGTGGAGTTCAACCTTCGTGAGATGCCCGATGGAGAGCTTAATGTACGCCCCATAGTTCGACGCCTGACAAACCCCAATGGCAACAGCAACTTCAGAATGTATATCGACGATGCCGAGATTGAGGATGGCCGCTTCCGCTATGAGCGTCTCACGCACCGCAACCCCGAGTATGGTGTAGACTACTACGACATGGAGATTGGCCATATCAACGGTCGACTCAAGGACTTCTCGGTAGTTAAGGGCTGCGTATCGTCTAACATCGAGCATATGTACGCCCTGGAGCGCAGTGGCTTCGAGCTGAAAAACTTCACAGGCTACTTCGAGGTAAATCGTGGCGACATACTATTTAAGAACATCGCAGCTTCGACCGACAACTCACAGATACACCTTCCATCGTTCTTGATTGATGGCGAGAATTGGCTGGAGTATAAAGACTACATCAATGTTGTGGAGATGCATGGCGAGGTGGTCAACTCGAGCCTATCTACCTATGATCTCGGTTTCTTTGCCCCCGGCGTGCGAGAGTGGGATCTCAAGCTACAAAACGTCAACGGCAGGTTCGATGGCGTGGTCAGCGACTTTGAGGCTAAACTTGAGAACGCAACAATAGCCAATAGCACGACCATAAGGGGTGATGCCCACATCATAGGCCTCCCCGATTGGCGAGAGTCGAACTATATAATCGGCATAGAGAACCTGCACACCACCTCTTCGGACGTTGAGCTACTCATAAACAACACTACCGGACGACAGCTGCCGCCAAAGGTCGTAAGCATCATACGCAACCTACACACCGCAGATGTGCGAGGTACGTTTGGTGGCGAGCTATACTCGTTCCATACCATGGGTAACATCTCTACACAGCAGGGTAACATCTCTGCCGACGTGGATATACGCCGCTCTGCAGGTAACGACAACATCATACGTGGCTCGGTATCCACCGACAACCTACACTTGGGACGTATACTCGGCATCAGGCAGCTGGGCACCACCGACTCTAAGATAACGATGAATGGCACTGTAGGCTCATCATCGATACTTGCCGATGTCAAGGCCAATGTCTCAGATATCGGTTTAGGCACACAGCGCTTTAAAGGCATCTCGGCAGAGGGTACAATCATCAATAAACGCTATGAGGCGCATGTGGCATCCGTAGACGAGAACCTATCGTTCGACCTTAACGGCATCATTGATCTCGACCGCACGATACCCTCGTACGAGATCATGCTCGACCTACGCAATGCCGACCTACACCATTTGGGCATCAACAAGCGCGACTCCATCTCACAGCTATCGCTACGTCTTGGCGCAGACATTGATGGTAGCTCAATAGATGACATCGATGGCACACTAAGCATTGCCGATGCTCGATATCTCTACCCTAATGGCGAGTTGCTCTCAAGCCGTCTTAGTGCCGAGATTCATGGCGATGAGATGAAGGACATAGAGATTAAGTCCGATTTCGTCGATTTAGAGTTCCAGAGTCGTAGCAGCTACAAGGAGATTGCCACATACCTCAAGGATGCTCTCAAACGCTACACGCCACTACTCTACGACACCGACGCACATACCGCAACGATAGCATCAAGCAACACATCATCGGCTTTCGACTACTCAATGCTGATGGTACACACCCACGAGGAGCTTAACAGCCTGCTCGATGCCGTAATGAGTGGCATGCTCATAGCCCCCGACACCGAGCTTTCGGTAGTATTCAGCCCTACGGACAACCACTTTACGCTACAGCTTGGCTCCGAGGCCTTAGAGTATAAGGGTGTGATACTTGCCGGCACGCATGTCGATGTTAAGAACGATAGCGACTCACTGCTCTTGTGGCTCAACTCCGAGGCTGTATATCTCGGTTCACGCCGTCTGATGCCTAACTTCAACGTTACGGGAGCGGCACACCAGAACCAGATAAACCTCTCGGCAGACTTTAAGGATAGAGACAACTCGCAGTCGGGACTCCTGGCCATGGGTGCGAAGTTCAGTCGCAACCCACAGACCAACAAACGCTCGGTAAATATCGATATCTCGCCATCGCACTTTACCACCAAGACCCACCAATGGAGTCTGTATGCCGGTGGCATCGACATAGACTCCTCACGTATCAACGTGCGTAGTCTGCATATTGCTCGCCCCGAGCAGCAACTTATAATCAATGGTATAGCATCACGTGACCGCCGGGACTCTATACGCCTACAACTCGACAACTTCGACCTCTCGCCACTATCGGCACTCATCAGCAAGTGGGGATACGAGGTTAAGGCCAACTCGTATGGCTATGCTACAGTTCGCTCGGCGCTCCACAACCCGCAGATTGATGCCCGCATCGACCTGACGGATATCTCGGTAAATGGTCTTGAGGCACCGCCACAGCTTGTCACCTCGAATTGGGACTTTGAGCGTAACCGCGCCCGAGTGATCATCAGCGATGGTATCACACGTGACACCGTAATACGTGGATACTACCAACCGCAGGGTAACCGCTACTATGCCGAGGCCAAGCTGCGTAACGTGCATATGTCGATAATACAGCCTTTCCTCAAGGGTATAATCTCAGATATTCATGGTACGGCAAGTGCCACAGCAAATATTCGTGGCGAGGGACGTATGGCCACACTCAACGGGAGTGCTACGGTAGATAGTATCAACGTACACGTGGACTACACCAACACCCGCTACATGGCGCCTCATGGTAAGCTCACCATCAAGGACAACCACATCAAGGCTGACCATATAGCTGTATTCGACATGGAGGGTAATGAGGGTAGCTACTCGATGGATATCAACCTTGAACACCTCTCTAATGTCACCTACAACATCGGCGTGGAGGCTAAGGAGATGCTTGTGTTCGACACCAATGCCAAGCAGAACGATCTGTTCTATGGTCATGTTTATGCTACAGGCTCGGCATCATTCCGAGGCGACAAGCGAGGCACCAAGATGGACATCGAGGGTACGTCAGCACCAAACTCCAAGTTCTTCATGCCACTCTCTGGTAAGGAGGATGTGTCATATGCCGACTTTGTGCGCTTCAAGGAGCCTGTGGTCGAGGGCGTGGATACCTCACGCTTCCTCACACGACGCATGATGGCCTACGAGCGTAAGAATCGCCCGATGGATAGCGCAGGTGGAATGATGGATATGGATATCTCGCTCAACATTCTACCTAACATCGAGGTACAGTTGGTTATTGACCCTACGGTGGGCGATATCATCAAGGGTAGAGGTACAGGACAGCTAAGTATGCACATAGTGCCTGAAGCCAACGTCTTTGACATGAGTGGCGACTACACCATCTCGGATGGTACCTACCTCTTCACGTTGCAGAACGTCATCAACAAGCTCTTTACCGTAGAGCCAGGCTCAACAATACAGTGGACAGGCGATCCACTCGGTGCTGAGCTTAATATCGATGCCATATATAGCACCAAGGCATCGCTCAAGCCACTTATAGGCAACTCGACGCAGGGTGTAGACACCTCACGTGCTGTGCCTGTGGATTGCTACATAAAACTCACAGGCCCACTGATGTCACCAGAGGTCAACTTCGATGTCAAGGTGCCTAACGTAGCCCCCGAGATTCAGACAATCGTCAACTCGGCACTCAACGACCAGCAGGCGATAGCCACCCAGATGGTATGGCTCTTGGCAGCCAACAGCTTCTCGGCAGATGACACCAGCTCTATGGGTGCGTCGCTATCAGCTACTACGGGCTTTGAGCTACTCTCCAACCAGCTGAGCAATTGGCTCTCTGGCGACAACTATAACATCGTGCTTCGCTACCGCCCACGTACCGAGCTTACGGGCGATGAGGTAGACTTCGGTTTCTCGAAGAGCTGGTTCAACAACCGCCTTATTGTCGAGGTGGAGGGAGGATACCTCTCGGATGCTGCAGCACAGGCGACACAGAATGCCTCTAACTTTGTTGCTGAGGGCTTTATCACATGGCTCATCGACCCTGATGGTGCCTTCCGCCTCAAGGGCTTCACGCAGACCATCGACCGTTATGGCGAGAACCAGGGTATGCAGGAGGGAGGTATCGGCCTATACTACGGCGAGAGCTTCAACACCTTTAAGGAGCTTGGCCGCAGCATACGTCGCAGGTTTGTCAACCCTGAGCGTCAGGCAGAGCGTCGCAAGCAGCGTGAGGCAAAACGTGCGGAGCGAGACTCGCTACAGAGCATAACAACGGTCACAGATACTACGACTAAGAGCGATTCGTTAGCTATTATAGATCAGCGTAAGCGAACAAAGAGCAAAAAGTAGATAAAAGAGAAAAATTATAATTAACTAAAACCTTACTTAAAATCATGACTAACATTCCACAAATCGACGGTGCAGAGCAGATTGCACAGGAATCAATGGTAAACACCACTACTACCGTAACTGAAACTGCAGAGAGACTATCAATCAGCTTTTGGGACTTGTTCCTTAGTGGTGGTTGGCTTATGTGGGTACTCGTAGCGCTTGCTGCAGTGATGATCTTCATCTTCGTAGAGCGCTTCATCGCCATTCGCCGAGCTACACGTATCGACAAGAACTTTATGAACCGCATTCGTGACTTTATCCTCGAAGGTAACATCGCAGCAGCTACCGACCTCTGCCGTCGCACCGACTCGCCTATCGCACGTATGGTAGAGAAAGGCATCGAGCGTATTGGCCGTCCTATGGGCGATATTCAGACTGCTATTGAGAACGTTGCTAACGTGGAGGTTGCCAAGATGGAGAGTGGTCTACCATGGTTGGCATCAATCTCTGGTGGCGCACCAATGATTGGTTTCTTGGGTACTGTAGTAGGTATGGTACAGGTGTTTATCGACATGTCGGCAAACCAGAGTGGTGGCATTGAGCTTGCTCAGCTCTCGGCAGGTATGTATGTAGCAATGGTGACTACCGTAGGTGGTCTTATCGTAGGTATCCCTGCATACTTCGCTCACAACTACCTTGTAGCACGTGTCGAGAAGATGATCTTCCGCATGGAGGCTACCACAATCGCATTTATGGATATCCTTAACCAGCCCGTACAAAAATAGTTGAGCCATGGCAATTAAGAGAAGTTCAAAGGTAGATTCGACCTATTCAGCATCGTCGATGACCGACCTTATATTCCTGCTGTTGGTCTTCTTTGTGCTTGCCACAACGCTGATCAACCCCAACAATGCTGTGAAGATGACACTACCATCATCATCAAGCAGCATGGGCGACCCTTCGGCAGTATCTATCTCGGTACTACAGGGTCCTGCTGGATATAACTATATATTCAATGGTAAAACATCCAACCCTTATATGGATGCCGCAGAGCTTGCCCTAGAGCTTAATGCCTACTACGAGACCAATCTTGCCGATAGTGGCAAGCCTTTGGTGGTATCGGTACACTGTCAGAGGGATGAGACTACGGTAGATGCTCTACTTAAGATCATCGACATGATCAACGAGCAGAACCAGGCTGCGGGCGACATCACCCCTGGCGTGCAGCGTTATAAGATGGTATTGGCAACCGACAAGAAGTAATGGAGTACTACAACCCCATAGATAACTCATCGAAGAGGTATGCCGCCATAGTTACTGTGGTGGTGTTAGCCATCATTGCTCTTGTGGTAAGCTACATCAGTGTCGAAGTGGAACTACATAGCAACGATGTCTATGCCGTAGAGATCGAGTATCTTGAGCCTGTGGAGGAGCCACCTGTGGAGGAGCCCAAGAGGGTTGTATCAAAGGTGGAGACCAAGGTTGTCAACCCACGTCCACAACCTAAGCAAGCCAACGAAAACCCCGCACCTAAGCAGACCTTTAACCAGACATCTGGACAGGCTGAAACAACCCAGACCATAAACCCAAATGCACTGTTTAAGCCTTCGGCAGGCATCACTCCAGATAGCGATATTACTGAGGGTAACCGTCTTGCTCCAGAGGGTGACAAGGAGGAGCATAAGGGCGAAGGCACAGGCCTCAATGTCATCGGCGATGTCGATTTTGACGGCGGTCTACAGCAACGTGGTGTAGTAGCTGGATTCCCACGCCCTAAGGGCAATAATGCGATGGGCAAGGTTGTCGTGGAGGTTATCGTAAGTAGCGACGGCAGCGTCATCAGTGCAACAATCAAGGCTCAAGGCACCACAACCACCGACTCGGTGCTTCGCAACAACGCTATAAAGGCGGCTAAGGGTACTAAGTTTAAGCCCGATCCAAAGCGTATGACACAGTCTGGAACGATAACGTACAACTACAAAGTTAATTAACAATGATTGCATTTTTTAGAGTATTGGCCATAGCAGTGTTTAGTGTCGTAGGGCTACACAGCGTCGTCGCCTCACAGCCAGAGGGTGCAGACATAGAGCTATCTACGGCAGTCATAGATCTTGGCACCCTATCCCAAGATGATGATAGGCAGATAGTACGCCTTAGGTACACCAACACAGGCGACCTGCCATTGGTGGTTACCGAGGTGCGCACCAGCTGCTCATGTACTACGGTGGAGTATGAGCGTGGCAAGGTACTCCCTGGCGAGCATCGCACAATAACCATCACGATGAACCCTGCCAAAGCACCTAAGGGGCAATACTTAAGAGTTATGCAGATATTTTCTACGGCCAAGAGCGGCACTAAACGTGTTACGATAAAGGCTGTAATCGAATAAACCTAAGACTATGGAGATTAAAAGAGTAGTTTTCAACCCACTAAGAGAGAATACCTACCTTGTGTGGGATGAGACATTGGAGTGCATCATCATCGATGCAGGAAATATGGCCAAGAGCGAGAACCAAATCCTCGCCGACATGATTTCGGCACGTGGCCTTAAGCCCGTAATGGCAGTAAACACCCATGGCCACTTCGACCATACAGGAGGTGTTAAGTTTGTATGCGAAGAGTATGGTGCAAAGTTCGCCTGCTCGGCAAAGGATGACTTTCTGATGTCACGTGAGCCATCAACAATGTATGGCCTACAGTGCAACCCCGTACCAGAGATTGATATCGACCTTGATAAGTGCGACACCCTAAAGTTTGGTAACACCACACTACGTGTTATCAAGACCCCAGGACATACCCCTGGCCACGTATCGCTCTACGATGAAGGCACGAAGTCATTGTTTACGGGCGACACACTATTTCGCGAGAGCATAGGTCGCACCGACCTTCCTGGTGGCGACTACTCATGGATTATGCGTTCGATCCTTGAGCAGCTTGTACCCCTGGGCGACGATGTTACCATCTATCCTGGTCATGAGGGCGAGTCTACTATCGGTCATGAGGTACTCTACAACCCATTTATTGTCGAGGTACTCAACAACGAGATTAACTACAAAGGATAGTCTATGCGCATAGATATAATTACGGTGGTGCCTGAGCTATTGGCATCGCCCCTTAACGAGTCTATATTGAAGCGTGCCCAGGAGTCAGGTCACGCCGAGATATATGTCCACAACCTTCGTGACTATACCGATGATAAGCGTCGTACGGTGGATGACTACCCCTTTGGTGGCGAGGCAGGCATGGTGATGAAGATTGAGCCTGTATACCGTTGTATTGAGAAGCTCAAGAGCGAGCGAGACTACGACGAGATCATCTTCACCTCGCCCGATGGTATTACCTACAACCAGCATGAGGCCAACCGCCTCTCGCTGATGAAGAACATCATCATCCTCTGTGGCCACTATAAGGGTATCGACTATCGTATACGTGAGCATCTCATCACACGTGAGATATCTATTGGCGACTATGTGCTTACGGGGGGCGAGCTTGCCGCATGTGTCATTGCCGACTCTGTGGTACGAATCATCCCTGGCGCTATTGGCGATGAGGCCTCGGCACTTACCGACTGCTTCCAGGATAACCTCCTTGCCCCACCTGTCTATACCCGCCCTGCGGAGTTCAACGGCTGGAAGGTCCCTGAGGTGTTACTATCAGGTAATTTTGCCCAAATTGAGAAGTGGCAGGATGAGCAGGCCTTTGCCCGCACTAAGGCACTTCGCCCCGACCTTATTGAGGAGTAGGGGCTATACATATATATAATATAGAGGATGACTAAAAAGTAAATTTGTCATCCCCGTTTTGCCAAGAGGTTGAATAAAAAGATGTAGTTTTAGGCCTGCGAAGCCCGAAAAAGCGGAGTTTACTAAGCGTAAATGAGCATTTTGAGGGCGAGCATAACGACAAAATACACTTTTTATTCAGCCTCTTTTTTGTGCCTGAATATGTAAGAATAAAAAACCATTAATTAAATGTTTTTAGCCATTATTGTTTGTGAATAAAAAATTTTTTATATCTTTGCGCCGTAGGTATATGGTTTTTATGATTGCCTGCGTTATATAAGCACAATTATTGCAACAGAATAGGTAAAACAGATTTTAAGATTATGAAAAAGATTATTACATTCGCAGTTACGTTGCTACTTGCTGTATCGGTGGTACCAAGTTCGGCACGAGTAATTTTTGATGATGACCGTCCTATTGACTTCAAGGAGCTTCCAGAGGCTGCTAAGCAGTTTATCGACAAGCACTTTTCAAAGGATAAGGTTACAGTAGTCATTCTCGATGATGACATTATCACCAAGGAGTATAAGGTGGTCTTTGAGAGCGGTGCTAAGATTGAGTTTGACGGCAGTGGAGAGTGGGAGGATATAGAGTGCCGCTACGATGCAGTGCCAAAAGCATTGGTTCCCGCCAAGATTGCCGACTATGTCAAGAAGCACTATCCCCAGGCAAAGATTACTGAGATTAAGCGTGAGTTCAACGAGTGGGAGATTAAGCTCACAGGAGGACTTGAGCTTACGTTCAACAAGGCATTCAAGCTCGTCGACATCGATGACTAATTGAGAAATATCAGTGTGTCCAAGATTATTAATTTAAAAGTTACAAAGGTTATGAGAAAGATTTTTATAGTCCTGGCAGTAGCCGTGGGAATACTTGCCGTAAGTTGTGACGATGACTATACTCCATCAGCAACACTTCAAGATCTATTCAACACGCAGTATCCCAATGCCGTAGATGTAGATTGGGAGCGTGAGCGCAAAGGGTATCGTGTTGTTGAGTTCAGGCTCAATGGTCAGGAGTGCGAGGCCTATTACAAGAATGGCAAATGGGTACTTACCGAATACTCTATTCGCTACTCAGAGCTTCCAGCAGCCGTAAGCTCAGCATTTGAGAGCAGCTGGGGTACAGCAACACCTATAGATAGCATCTATCGTGTGGAGCGCAATACCACGCAAAACGAAGTTGTTTATGTCATCGAGATTCAAGAGGCTCAGCAGTATGGTGTTGCAGACGTATACCTATACTACGCCACAAATGGCGAGCTGCTGCGCAAGTGGATTGAGCTTGAAAATGTGGACTACATAGACTACTACCTATAGTAGCTTCTAATTGGGAATAGGGATTTGTAATACTCCCTTTCTATGGCCATTCGGAGCGAGAGTTCTGAATGGCTTTTTTTTTCATCTGGCAATTCACAAAAAAGAGAATAAAACCATATTACCACACATCTTGAATATAGGAGATAATTCACTGTGGGATACAATGTTGGAGCGTTAAAAAATATGCGAGAAAAATACCCAAATATGCAAATAAAACACTACCAAGATGTGGCTATCTCACAAATTATTTATACATTTGCGGATGCATATATTGAACAACTACGCAACACACACACATAATTAATAACTTTTTACACTTACTTTATGAGAAACTTTAAACACTATCTTATTGCTGCTGTGGCTCTTGTAGCAGGTTTTGCAATAAGTGCTTGTACCCCTGACAACATCGACGACAAGGGTGGCAAGACATCGGCTGAGGTAACAGTAGGCGACATTACGCCTAATGGTGCTACCATCACCGTAAAGACCGAGGGCATCAAGGAGTATGCCTACATCCAGCGTGAGGATGTTATTGACGCTGCTGCCATCTTCGTAGGTGGCGAGAAGGTAACCATAGAGGCTACT
>JAZNQJ010000058.1:0-5958 GCA_045590115.1 Alistipes sp.
ACCACATCAGACAAATTTCTTGTCAGAAGGGGTTAGATGTGGTCTCGATAAAGAGATTGGGCTGGATGGGACATACTTGACGTATTTCCCATTCAGCCCAATGATTGAGGTGGCGAAGTAGCGCCGCAATCACAACAAATTATCGTCGAGATTGATACTGCTTAACAACACCTCGCTTCGATGCACGAATAAATTCGATGAGCTTATTACGCTCGGCAGTCTCTGGAATCTCGGCCTCAGCCTTGTCGCAACCAGCCATATAGTTAAGCTCGCTCTGGAACAATACTCGGCAGGTGTTGTGGATAGACTGAATCTGCTCCTCGCTAAATCCACGACGTGACAGGCCAATCTTGTTGATGCCTGCGTAGTGAGCCTCGCCATTTGTCACGATGATAAATGGAGGCACATCCTGCGTTAGAAGTGCGCCACCCTGAATCATGGCGTGGTCGCCGATGCGAATCCACTGGTGGAGCGCTGCATGGCCACCGATGACTACCCAATCGCCAATCTCCACCTCGCCAGCGAGCGATACTCGGTTAGCGATGACGCAGTGACTGCCGACAACATCGTCGTGAGCGACATGGACATACGCCATAAGGAGGTTGTGGTCGCCAACGATTGTAGTACCTCGTGAGGCAGTGCCACGTGCGATGGTCACACACTCGCGGATATCGTTATAGTCGCCGATAACGGCTGTGGTCTCTTCGCCGGCGAACTTCAAGTCCTGAGGTAGACAAGCGATGCAAGCGCCAGGGTGTACCTTATTACCCTTGCCCAGGCGAGCGCCGTTATAGATGATGGCGTGTGGGCCAATCCAACAATCGTCGCCAATGACTACATCGCCCTCGATATATGCAAATGGCTCGATGGTAACATTCTTACCAATCTTAGCGTCGGGATGTACGTATGCTAAATTACTAATCATAATAACACGTATTAGCTTAGGATTATACTATTTCGATTAACGATTCTTTGCTATCTGAGCGGTAAGCACCGCCTCACAAACGAGCTGACCGGCGACAAAGGCCTTACACTCTGCTGTGCAGATGCCACGACGCATATCAGCAATATGACACTCAAGCTGAAGTGTGTCGCCAGGCACCACCTTACGCTTCCACTTCACGCCATCGGCCTTGAGGAAGTAGGTAGAGTAATGCTCTGGGTCCTCAACCTTGCTAAGAACAAGAATGCCGCAGCACTGTGCCAAAGCCTCGATGATAAGCACACCAGGCATCACAGGCTCCTCAGGGAAGTGACCCACGAAGAATGGCTCATTCATAGACACCTGCTTAATGCCACCAATAGCATTCTCCTCGATATGGAACACACGATCAACGAGCAAGAATGGAGGACGGTGAGGCAAGCGAGACTTAATCTGGTTGATATCCATGAGTGGTTGCTGCTTAGAGCTATACTTGAACGATGGCTTCTCACCGCTGCGACGTATCGTGCGGCTTAGCTCCTTCATAAACTCGGTGTTGGCAAAGTGGCCTGGACGAGTAGCCCAAACACGACCCTTGATACGCATGCCGAGCAAGGCGAAGTCGCCGAGAAGGTCAAGGAGCTTATGGCGTGCAAGCTCGTTGTTGGCACGTAGCTGCTGGTTGTTGAGATATCCTCCTGTGATATGGATATCCTCCTTGCCGAAAATCTTCTTGAGGTGGTCGAGCTGCTCATCCGATACAGGGTTTTCAACCACAACGATAGCGTTGTCGAGGTCGCCACCCTTGATGAGGTTCATCTTCATCAGAGGCTCAAGCTCGTGCAAAAATACGAAGGTGCGGCACATGGCAATCTTCGTGGCATAATCATCCGAAGGGTTGTATACCGAGTATTGGTTGCCTACAACCTTTGAGTTGTAGTCCACGTGAACAGATACCGAGAACTCATCATCGGGATATAGCACGATGGCTACACCCTTCTCTGGGAGTGTGTATACCTGCTTCTCGGTTACCTCGTAATATTTGCGCTCGGCACTCTGCTCTACGGTGCCTACCTCTGTGATGCGTGCAGCATACTCACGTGCTGAGCCATCCATAATAGGAGTCTCAGGGGCATTAATCTCGACAATAGCGTTATCCACCTCGAGAGTCCATAGTGCCGACATGATATGCTCGATGGTGCTAACCTTTGCAGCACCACGCTCGATAGTCGTACCACGTGAGGTATCAGTCACAAACTCACACAATGCGGGTACCTCAGGGCGACCCTCCAAATCGACACGACGGAATACGATACCTGTGTTATCCTCAGCGGGACAAACTCTCATATTTACCTGCAATCCTGTATGCAGTCCCTTGCCTTCAAAAGATATAGGAGCGGCAAGAGTACGTTGTTTAATAGCCATTACGATAAATTTTTGTTATATCTTCGGCAAAGATACAAATTTTCTCAAAAAAAATTACTATTTTTGCTCGGAATATTGATGATTATGAGCCACAAAGAATCAAAACACGAAATAAATAGGCCTTTACGTCGCACACCAACACCACGACGACACGCCCGTATCGACCTCGGCGACACACGCTCAGAGAGCGTCGGTGAGTGGCTGTTCAACCATCGTGTGGGTATCTTGGTGGTGTTTGCCGTATTTGTGCTATCGGGAACGGTACTTGCCACAGCACGCTACAATGTGGAGCGCATAGATCGTGAGTACATCATAGAGATTGTCCCCGAGATGTTCGAGGAGCAGGAGCAACCTAAAGTAAAGCCCGTAACGGATATTGCAGAGCTTGACCAGCGTATGCAGAATGTACGTAACGTAATATCCAACGAGGCCGCCAAAGAGGAGGACTCGTCGGGAAGTAACGAGGCAGAGCAGGACGTAAGAGAGTTTATCGAGGAGCTGGAGCAGGGTCTCGACACCAACAATACAGCATTAGAGGAGGGCGTTAGCTCCACCAAAGGCTCAGGCAAGAGTGGCAAGGGTGGCGGCGATGATAAGGGCGATGCCAAGGAGGAGAGCGATGATGCCAAGGGTAAGTATCAGGGTACGTGTACCGTAAGCTACTGCTTCGAGGATCCTATACGTAGCCATCGTAACCTCTACATCCCCGCCTACACAGCACGTGGCGGTGGCGTGGTAGTCCTCGACGTGCAACTTAATCGTGATGGTGCTGTGACATCGGTACGTGTGGCATCGTCGACAAACACGAGCCTCAATAGCGTAGCAATAAACGCTGCACGCAACGCTCGCACACGCTTTAATATCAATGGCGACGCTCCCTCGCTGCAGAAGGGAACCATAACATACACATTCATAGCTCAGTAGATTAGTGATTAGGCGTAGTAACATATGGCGTACAATCTTTATGATGGTCGTTGCTCTAATCCTCAGCGCAACAGACAATATCATAGCTACGCCAATATGCGAGCTTAACGCCTGCCATAATAGCGCTACTGAGGACTCACACCCAGAGCCGACACAGCCGACATTCGAGCTTCAGCGCCCAGCGCTGGGTCTTACAACCGCAAACCATACACCGCAAGGCGTAACCCCTGCGGTACGCACACTACCACGCACCATAAGTCATGTGCCACGATGCGAGGTAAGTTCTGCTGCGGTGCGATCGATAGACTCGACCATATCAGCCTCACGATACGGACTCTATAACCATAAAATATTGTTCTATGCTCATCCACGCCACTACTACCTAAATGGCTTGATGAGACTTATTATTTAGCGGTGGTTGCTTTCATAGTGTTTTTATAAAGTAACTGATAACCAACTAAATAATTTAGAACAAGAAAAATGAATACAGAGAATATCTGCAAGGCACTGTATGCCTTGCCCGGTGGTGTTGTAGCACCACGCAAAGAGTCGGTGGTGACACCCGCAATTTTAGCCATAGTAGGCATCGTTCTTTTGGTAGTTAATAGCACAGTGCTTGGCGATGGTGCCGAGGCACTATCCATGGCGATGCTCTGCGCCGGTGTGGCACTCATCATCTACGGCATTATCGCTGTGATGATGCGCTTAAACAGCAGCCGTCAGGTACCCTACGACTGCGAGGCTAAGGCCTACATGAAGTGTCGTGAGCGCTACTACGATCGTGAGCTTGTAGGCGCACTACGCAAGGCTATAGAGCAGGGCGATATTGAGGCTATCGACTCGATGCCAACTACGAATATTGCCGCTGTAACACTTGTTGAGTACCGCTCATCACGTCGTAGAGCCTACGGTTTGTACGAATATGGCGAGGCTGAGTACCGACCACTGAGCGAGCCAAAGGTTATAAACAAGTAACATTTAAGACTTTAAGAACAATATATGTTATCCGAAAACATCCTCCTTGTGGGAGCAATGCTGCTCTTTGCTGCGGTATTTGCCGGTAAGGCTGCGCATAGATTAGGAGCCCCTGCGCTGTTGCTATTCTTAGGCGTGGGTATGCTCTTTGGCTACTTCGACATTGTTAATTTCAACTCTGCCGATTTTGCACAGTTTATCGGTATGGTGGCAATGTGTATCATTCTCTTCTCAGGAGGTATGGATACCAAGTTCTCAGAGATTCAGCCTGTCATGGCACCAGGAGTGGTGATGGCCACTCTTGGTGTCATGGTTACGGCAGGCATCGTGGGTGGATTTATCTACCTTATAGCACCCCACCTTGGCATAGACCTCACCATGGGCATGTCACTACTCATCGCTGCCACAATGTCATCAACTGACTCGGCATCGGTATTCTCGATACTACGTTCCAAGCGTCAGGGGTTGCAACAAAACCTACGCCCACTGCTCGAGTTAGAGAGTGGTAGTAACGACCCTATGGCCTACATCCTTACGGTAATGCTCGTAGGTATTGTCTCGGATGGTGCTACGATAGATTGGTGGGAGGCAATACGCACATTCATCATTCAGATGGCCGTTGGTGGCGTGTTAGGCTACGGCTTTGGCCGTATTACTGTGTGGATTATGAACCGCATCAACATCCGTAACATACCATCGCTATACTCGGTATTGCTGCTTGCCTGCGCATTCTTCACATTCTCGTTTACCTCATCGGTACAGGGCAACGGATACCTCGCAGTATATATTGCCGGCTTGGTTGTAGGTAACTTCCGCATCGCCTACCGCAATATGCTTGGTACGTTCTTCGACAGTTTTACGTGGTTACTGCAGATTGTACTATTCATCATCCTCGGATTGTTTGTCAACGTAGAGGATCTGCTCCAGCCCGACGTACTTATCATGGGTATTGCCGTTGGTCTATTCATGATCTTCGTGGCACGTCCTGTGGCTACGTTTGCGTGCATGATACCATTCCGCAACTTTACAGGCAAGGCACGTACATATATCTCATGGGTGGGATTACGTGGCGCTGTACCTATCATCTTTGCACTCTACCCCATCACCAATGGCATTGAGGGTGCCGACTATATCTTTAACGTGGTGTTTATGGTTACCATCGTGTCGCTCGTGGTGCAGGGTACTACGGTTAGTGGCATGGCCAATTGGCTAAGCCTCTCGTACGAAGAGCCTGAGAGTACCTTTAAGCTCACCGTCCCCGACCATATTCGTAGTGAGTTCTCGGAGATTGGTGTTACAGCATCCATGTTGCATCGTGGCGACACACTCAAGGATATCCAGCTTCCAGGACACACGCTCGTTGTGATGGTATGTCGTGACGATAAATACTTTGTGCCTAAGGGCTTTACGCAGCTTAAGCCTGGCGATAAACTACTTGTTGTTTCAGATGACAACGAGGCATTGCTCCAAAAGGTCGAAGACCTCGGCATCAAACATGTGATGAAGGTGTAAGAGAGGGCTGAGAGAAAATAGAGAGTTTAGGGAATTTAGAGAGTTTAGGGATAAACACTAAGTTCCCTAAATTCATTAGACTCCCTAACGATAACCTTGATTAGCACCAAAGCCTAATTTCTTGTCAGAAGGGTGTCCCCTTATCACGATAGGTAATTTATTGTCAGAAGGGTGCCAAGTGCTACACTCGGCAAAAATAC
>JAZNQJ010000059.1:0-6092 GCA_045590115.1 Alistipes sp.
GGACAACTTCAACTACTTCGTTCAGCTCGGTAATGCCGAGATTAACGAAAACAACGATGTTCCCGAGGGTATCTACTACTACTTCGACATCTACGCAAAGTATCGTGGGGGCGACAAGCCAATCCTTCCCAATGGCACATACGTCTTCGACAAGAGTGGTAACTGCCCCATAGGTTGCTTCGATGCACAGTATAGCAAGGCTCACTTCAACGATGCAGACGGCAATCCAACGACATCGTTCGTATTTAGCAACGGTACGGTGACCGTAACCGACAACCGTTTCGAGCCTGAGGTAACAATGGCCGATGGCACTGTTCACCACATCGTTTACGAGGGTGAGCTACACGTGCCCAGCGTGGTATCCTCTCCAGAGTATGGCTCGAAGCTTACAGGCAACCTCTCGTTCGAGCATACAAGCGCCACTGTACGTATGATGTACTATGGCGACTACTACGATACGGGTAAGGCTCATTGGTCGATATCGCTGATGGAGAGCACAAGCCCTATCAACGGTGACTATTTCACAATCGACCTTATCACCGACTCACTTGAGGATACCACCGATAGTGTATTGGGCACTTATACAGCAGCATCTGACCTCGAGCTTAAGGAGAATTGCTTTATCGCAGGTATGATTGAGGGCCTTAAGTATCTCTACTCTTGGTACTATGTGATTAATGATGATTATGTTGACCAGACACAGGGCGCACCGCTTGCCGGTGGTACAATAACGGTTGAGAAGGATGGCAATAGCTACATCGTTACGCTCGACTGCGTTGACGACAACGGCCACACCATCATGGGCTCGTTCAACTGCCCTAACTGCGAGTTCTATGACCGCACATAGAATTAATCTTAGATGTGATGAGGCTGACTAAATGAGTTTGGTCAGCCTCAACTCTTTATGAGGTATGAAAAAATCTGAATTTTCGTTTATTGGCGACATAGCCACAATGTTTGGTACGTTGCCCCACCATGGCTTTGAACCTATTGGCGACGACTGTACAGTCCTAAATATGGGCGACGATGCACTTGTATTGACCACAGATATGCTTGTCGAGGATGTCCACTTCCTACGTGGCGCATCATCGGCCGCTGAGATTGCGCATAAGAGCCTTATGGTAAACCTATCGGACGTGGCGGCGATGGGTGCCAAGCCTATAGCCACGCTCCTAAGCCTCTCGCTGCCAGAGTCGGCTCAGGGCGAGTGGAGCGAGGAGTTTATGCGTGGCTACTACGAGGCAAGCGAACGTGCCGAAGTGGCCCTTGTGGGTGGCGACACCACAGCATCACGTGACCGCATAACAATAAACGTGGTGGCCATAGGACGTGTGGCAAAGCAAAATATCAAGCGACGCTCCGACGCACGCATAGGCGACATCATAGCCGTTACGGGCAAGCTCGGAGCATCATCCAAAGGCTTGGTAGATATCATGTTTGGCGACCTCAACACCGAGGCGGCACACACCCACCGTCTTGCGCAGGCACGCATTGCCGAGGGCATATTTCTTGGCACTCGCCATGAGGTACACGCCATGATGGACCTATCGGATGGCATAGCCTCGGACATACGCCACATCATGGAGCTATCCAATGTAGGTGCCGACATAGAGCTATCGGCAATACCAACAGACTACGACATACGCTATGCCACAACTGGCGGCGAGGACTTCGAGCTATTGCTTACTATAGATGCAGATAATTTCGACACAGTGGCCACAGCACTCCACACCGCCACAGGCACAACGCTTACGGCAGTAGGACGTATTACAGAATCTGGGGAGTTGCGCTGGCTGCAGAATGGCACGCCAACAGAGATAGAGTTACAGGGATTTACCCACTTTTAGCCCTTTAAAAGCCCTTTTAGGATAGCTATGCCCTCGCTTAAAGCTCGTAGGCGGAAGAGGGCAGAGGCTGAAGTATAGACAACCACAGCAACCACTATGTCGATAGTAAGGCGCAGAGCAACATGACACTCTACGATATAAGGCTGCAACAGGTATACCACACCAAACATCACCATAGAGAGTAGCAACGAGGGTATTAACCCTCCGAGAAGCCTACGCCATGTGGTACGCACATAGCGCATAGCAGAGCCCGTATTAAGCAGAAACTCAACACCTGCCATAGCTGTCATACCCCACGCTATAGACTCCACACCTTGGGGAATAGTATAGGCAAGCACTGCGGTCATAATAACTCTTTTAAAGACCTCAAGACGCAGTATCACACGCCCATCGCTCTTGGTCTTTAGCACATTGTACGACACAATAGCAAGGGGATAAACAACGCCTGAGAGCGATAGTATCTCAAAATATGGCACCGTAGGCATCCACTTCTGGCCGAGTAGCAGCAAAAACATATCTGAGGCTATGGCCACAAAGCCAAGCATAACGGGGAACACCACAAAGCCCAATAGGCGCATAATGCGCAGGTAGCCCTCGGCAAACTTATCCTCATCATCAGCAATCTTAGATAACGCTGGGTAGGTAACACCCTGCACCGCCTGCACCGTAGAGGTAACGGGCAAGTCCTTGAGCTTTTGTGCCTGAGAGTAGAAGCCCAGAGTGGTCGTAGTGTGCATCTTACCGATGAAGAGCTGGGCTACATTATTATATATAGATGCTATAAGGTCGGTAGCGAGAAGTCTAAGGCTAAACGGTGCCATAGACTTAAGTGCCGAGAGGCTAAAGCGTGCCGACGTACGCCACCTACGAAGTGTCCAGAAGGCCACCGCCTTGATACCCATCTGTAGTAGGCGCTGAGCCACAAGGCTCCATATGCCACACCCCATAAGTGCCATGACAACAGCCGTAGCACCACTAAGAAGCGAGGCAGCAAAGACAATCTTTGAGAGTAACGCAAAGCGAAACTCACGTGTATACATCACCGTCTGCACCACGCACAGCGAGTTAATGGGGAGTACCAGGAAGAGTACAGGGGCAACCTCAGCAATTGCTGGACTATTGTAGAGCGTTGCAAGAGGCTGAGCCACAAGAAGCAACAACACATATAGCACCAGAGCCACCACCACATTGAAGCTTAGCACCGAGCGGTACTCCTCGTCGGTAGGCTGAGCCTTGCGAATGAGTGTCTGCGAGAAGCCACTATCCACGATAGCCAACGACACCGATGTAAAGAATGTCATTATGGCCATCACGCCAAAGTCGGCGGGAGCGAGCTGACGGGCAACAACGATGCTTACGACCATCTGAATAATCATCGTAAGCAGCTTCTCAGAGAAGCTCCATGCCACACCCGACGCCACCTTATGCTCCAACTTAGCCACCCTCTGTAATTGGTAATGAGTAATTATTTGATAAAGTACTCTATAGCAAGGCGATATGACTCCATACCGAAGCCCATAATCGTGCCACGAGCCACAGGAGCTATCATCGACTGATGGCGAAACTCCTCACGTGCAAGTATCTGCGATAGGTGTACCTCGACCACAGGAGTTGCAACAGCAGCAATAGCATCACGCAACACCACCGAGGTGTGGGTATATCCCCCAGCATTCAGCACCACGCCGTCGTACCCTCCGTCGGCACGTTGAATAGCATCAACAAGTTCGCCCTCGATGTTCGACTGATAGTAGTCTATGGTATGCTCCGAGTAACGTGAGCGAAGAGCTTCGAGGCAATCCTCGAAGCTCTCACTCCCGTATATCTCAGGTTGGCGACGCCCCAATAGATTGAGGTTCGCACCATTGATAATCAAAATTTTCATCGCACAATAGTTTAATTAGTGTACGAAGGGTTATTTCTACAACCCGTTGAATCGTGATAAGGACACAAATACAACGCTCGGCGAATTTTAGAGCGATGGGCTGTACTGTGGTGTACTGCCCATTGCTCCTAACAATTCGTTAGCGGCAGTAGATGCGCTATTATCTCAATAAAATGTAAAATTAGTACTCTTTGGCTACAGTCTCACCCTTGAGGACTCGCAACGCATTCTCAGCGAGTGACTCAAGCTCGTTCTCACCAGGATATATCTTGATGGGAGCCAAGAACTTACAGTAGTCAACAATGATGTCGTTCACGCAGTCGTTCCAAGCGATACCGCCAGTGAGTAGGATGGCGTCAACGTTACCCTTTAGTACCACTGCCATCTCACCAATCCATTTAGAGATTGAGTATGACATGGTGTCGAGCATGAAGCGTGCTTCCGTGTCACCACCTGCTGCACGTACCTCGTTAAGCTCCTGTACGTTGTTGCAGTTAACGTGGTCAACAAGACCACCCTTACCTGCCAACATCTTCTTTATCTCAGCCTTATCGTACTTACCTGAGAAGCATAGGTCTACAAGGTCGCCTGCGGGCAGAGTCCCTGCACGCTCGGGAGCGATAGGACCATCGCCATCGAGGGCGTTGTTGGTGTCGATAACACGACCCTGGCAGTGTGCCGAAACAGAGATACCACCACCCATGTGTACTACAACGAGGTTAAGCTCCTCGTAGGGGCGACCTACCTCCTTAGCGTAGCGGCGTGCTATAGCCTTCTGGTTGAGGGCGTGGAAGATAGAGCGGCGAGGCATCTCCTTAAGACCGCTCACACGTGCCATGTCCTGAAGCTCGTCAACAACCACGGGGTCAGCGATGTATGCCTCAACACCTGCGGCGTCGGCAATGCGACGTGCGATAAGTGCACCGAGGTTACTTGCATGCTGGCGCTTAGGAGCAGAGAGGTCGGCAATCATAGTTTCGCCTACGCGGTATACACCACCCTCGATAGGGCGCATAAGACCACCACGACCAATGACTGCATCCAACGACTTAAGCTCAATGCCATCAGCCTTCAATGCGTCGAGGATAATCTCCAAGCGCCACTCGAGCTGGTCGGCAACGGTCTCAAAGCGAGCAATCTCCTCAGCAGAGTGGCTTAGCTTGAGGGTCTTAACCTCCTCCAAGTCGTGGAACAACGCTACCTTAGTACTGGTAGAACCAGGGTTGATTGTTAGAATATTATATGCCATTATTCGAAGTTTTATCGGTTTTGTTTGAGCAATTATTTCGCTGACAAGCAAGCCAATGCGATAGAGTAGAGCTTAGTCTTAGTGGTATCGCCACGTGAGGTCAACACGCAAGGAGCGGTAGGACCAGCAACCATAGCTGCAAGCTCTGCGCCACCAAACTTAGAGCAAGCCTTGAAGAATACGTTACCAGACTCGAGGTTGGGGAACAACAAGCAGTCAGCGTCACCAGCAACAGGACCCTGCAACTTCTTAATCTTAACTGACACCTCGTCGATAGCTACGTCCAATGCCAAAGGACCCTGGAACAAGCCCTTGCCAAGCTCACCAGCCGCACCAAGCTCACCGAGCTCCTTAGCCTCAACAGATGAAACTACCTTAGGAAGCAACTGCTCTGAAGGTGCGATGAAGGCCATCTTGGGACACTCTACGCCGAGGTTGTTGGCAATCTCCAAAAGATACTTAGCAATCTGCTTCTTCTGGTCGAGTGTAGGACATGGAAGAACGGCAACGTCGCTAACAACAAGAAGCTTGTGGTAAGCAGGAATCTCCAATACGGTTACGTGGCTCAAGGTAGTGCCTGCAGGCAACAAACCCCACTCCTTATTAAGGATACCGCGCATGTACTTATCAGTAGGTACAACACCCTTCATCAATACGTCGTACTCACCGTTGTAAACAACCTTAACAGCAATCTCAACAGCCTTTACATCCTCCTTCTCCTCGATGATGTGATACTGGCTCATATCTACGCCCTCAGCCTCGCAAGACTTCTTAATCTCGTCGGGGTCGCCCACCAAAGTTACCTCAGCCAAACCAGCCTTGATAGCCATATCGGTAGCACCGATAGAGTGTGTATCCTGGCCGTATGCCACAATCATCTTCTTCTTGCCACGCGCAACCGCCGCAGCAACAATCTCATCCAAATGCTTAATCATAGTAGTTTTAGTTTTATTTGTTGTTGTTTCAATTATCTTATCCTTTCTCAAATATCCCCGATTGGGTCGATGAGTTTCATTGAGTTCCGATGAGTTTCTCCGATATTAACTCATTTTAACCCATTAGATCTCTCCTACAAGTCTGTAAGTGTCCTTTGCAATCACAAGCTCCTCATCGG